>CAIMMJ010000083.1 GCA_903842515.1 uncultured Bacteroidota bacterium
TTCAGACAGTTAACAAAAATATAAACTTTAGTTTTACTGCACTCGCCCGCAGCAGAGCCTTTACGCACTTTTTAACCCTTCAGCTTGACGCTTGCTAGGATTCCAAAGGAGAGAAACACCTCAAAAACAAGGCTTTATAAAGCAATTGTTTGCTTACTTCATTTTTAATTGAGCACAGTATGGATGCTCTGGATTAACAATTAATTCTTGACGCAAGGGATGAATTAATACATCCATTTCCTCCATTGGAATTACTCCCAATAATGGTTCGCTATCTCCTGGCAAAACAAAAGCGTTACAAACAGCGCTCCTGTTTTTAAATTTTATTTCAATTGGTCCAACAACATCATATTCTACAATGGAACCATTTGCCAGTTGAGCCTTTCTTTTTTCTTTGAATGGAATGTTTAACTGCTCTTGAATAGACTCATTTATTGCCATCATATAAGCTCCGCTGTCCACCAACATATTTACCTTCATTCCTTTTACTTCTTCTTCACCAATAATATGTCTTTTAGCAAATGCAACATCATCAGCATTTATTAATTCTATTTCTGCATAAACGCTTCGCTTCTCCAATTATTTATTTCAAATGTAGAAAGTTTCTATTCAAAATACTCCTTCATTCTAGAAAAAAATCCTCTTTCTTTTTGGCTTGGATTAGGTTTAAAGTTTTCTGAATCTCTTAATTTTTCGAGCAGTTGTTTTTCTTCTTTGTTCAAAGTTTGCGGCGTCCAAACATTTACGTTCACCAACAAATCTCCTTTTTCGTATCCGTTTATATTGGGCAAACCTTTTCCTCTTAATCTCAAAACTTTTCCTGATTGAGTGCCCGGCTCTATTTTTATTTTAGCTTTTCCATCTAGAGTATTTATCTCTGCCGATGTTCCCAATATTACCTCCGGAACGCTAATAAATAAATTATACAATAAATTGTTTCCATCTCTCTTTAAGGTTGGATGTTCTGCTTCTTCTACCACAATTAACAAATCTCCAGGAACACCTCCTCTTGCAGCAGCATTGCCTTTTCCTTGCATGCTCAGTTGCATACCTTCTGCAACACCTGCAGGAATGTTTATGCTAATTACCTCTTCTCCTTTTACAATTCCATCGCCGTAGCACGATTTACATTTTTCTTTTATAATTTGTCCTTCGCCACCGCAACTAGGGCAAGTGCTTGCCGTTTGCATTTGACCAAGCATTGTTTGAACCACTCTGGTAACTTGTCCGGTTCCTCTGCAAGTATTGCAATTGCTGAATCCTGAACCATTTTGTGCTCCGGTACCTTTGCACGGAACGCAAGAAACATATTTATTTACCTTTATTTTTTTCTCTACTCCGTTTAGTATTTCATTTAGGTCTAGCTTAACTTTAATGCGTAGGTTAGAACCTCTGTTTACTCTTCTACCCCCTCTGCCAGAGCCACCGCCAAAACCTCCCCCGCCAAAAATATCTCCAAAGGCGCTAAAAATATCGTCCATGCTAGAAAAATCTCCGTGTCCGCCGCCACCACCAGCAGAAAAACCAGCGTGACCAAACTGATCGTATTTTTGTTTTTTGTTGGCATTACCTAAAACATCATAAGCTTCAGCTGCTTCTTTAAACTTTTCTTCGGCAGCTTTATCTCCCTGATTTTTATCGGGGTGATATTTCATTGCCATTTTGCGGTATGCTTTTTTTATTTCGTCCTCTGAAGCGTTTTTATTTACGCCAAGAACATCGTAATAATCTCTTTTAGCCATTCTAAATTTTTTTAGCTGCCTACAACAACTTTGGCAAACCTAATAACTTTTCCGTTTAAATAATATCCTTTTTCCAATTCGTCTACCACTTTGCCTTTAAGGTTATCGCTTGGGGCCGGGAATTGTGTTATTGCTTCATGAATTTCAGGGTCAAATGTTTGCTCTAACGAAACCATTTCTTCTAAACCTTTTTGTTGCAAGGTGTTTTTTAGTTTATGTTGCACCAAATCCACGCCCTCTTTAATTGCGGCAATATCTGTAGAGTTTTCCATAGATTTTTTTGCTCTTTCAAAATCGTCTAATACCGGAAGAATTGCTTTAAAAAAAGCTTCACCGGCAGTATTTGTAAGATCTATTCTTTCTTTAAGGGTTCTTTTTCTAAAGTTTTCGAAATCGCTGTAAAGCCTTAAATATTTTTCGTTCAACAGTTTAACTTCATCAGCGTGAGAGGGTGTTTGTTCAACAATTTCGTCAGAGTTCTCTGCCGCATCGTCAGTAGATGAGTCCTGCGGGGTGGAGTTAGTATGGGTATTGTTTTCAGTAGAAGTTTGTTCATCTGCTATTGAATCAGCGCTATTTTCTTGAGTTTTTTCGTTCTTCATTTTAAATTTCGTTTTCAAATTTTTAAACATTATCACTTGTCATCAATTTTTTTGCCATGCCCTTGTTGTTAGACAGATTGTCACAATTTGCCTCGGCACGTGCAAACAAAAAATAAATACAAAAATTTAAACAATACCTGTAATTTTGCCCACAACCAAACAAAAACGTAGTTGGAATTTTTTTTAACCGGAGGAACCGGACTTTTAGGAACATACTTTTTAGTTCAGGCGCTAGAGCAGGGGCATAGCGTAACAGCAATATATAGAAGTGAAGAATCTAAACAAATTACCAATAAAGTTTTTGCCTCTTTAGGTTCCTCTATTTTAGAAAAGTATTCAACTATTAATTGGGTAAAAGCAAACCTTTTAAATCCATTGGAACTTGACGAATTAATATTGCCCCATTATACCATTGTGCATTGTGCTGGCATGGTTTCATTTTTGCCTAGCGATGAACAGGAAATGTATAAATCAAATTTTGTTGCCACTCAAAATTTAGTGAATGTTTGCATTGAAAAAGGGGTTAAAAAGTTCATACATATAAGTAGCGTTTCTACTCTTTGTAAGGAAGCGGAAATTAGAGATGAAAACTCATTTCAGAGACCTGCCAAAGGAGCTGGTTTTTATGGTAAAAGCAAGTATTTGGCAGAAATGGAAGTTTGGAGAGGAATGCAAGAAGGATTAAATGCTTGTGTACTTAGTCCTTCTATAATTCTTGGAGCACACGATTGGAATAAGGGAAGTTCAAAAATGTTTAATGTTGCCCGCAAAGGATTGCTTTTTTATACCCAAGGAAAAACTGGTTTTATTGACGTGAGCGATGTGGCAAAAGCCATATTAATTGTTGCAGAAACCCAAACAAAACAAAAACGTTATTGCCTCAGTGCTGAAAACATATATTACAAAGATTTTTTTGAGAAAATACACCTTGCTTTTGGCCAAGCAATGCCAAAGTATAAAGCAGGAAAATTTCTAACGGCTTTGTATTGGCGTTTTCAGTGGCTAAAAAGTAAAATTACAAATTCAGCTCCATTAGTTACCAAAGAAAGTGCAAACACAGCCCATTCTATAAGGCTTTTTAATGGAGATAGATTTTCCATTGAGTTTGGTTTTTCATACACTCCAATTGATCAATCAGTGGCTAGTATTGTTAAAAAGTACAATGCCCTAAAATTTGATTGAGTTTTTATTAAATGAAAAACCTGTTTAAAAGCCTCTCGCTTAATTTTGAATATGGCAAACTAAAAATTCTACTATTTATTTTTTGGCTTGTCTTAGTTTTGTTCGATTCAACTGCTAAAGGCGATTTTGAAATATTTATTCAAGCATCAAAAGATTTGTTTGACTCAAAAAATATCTACACTGCTTTTTACAATAACTATTTTCACTACTACTATAGTGTTCTATTTGCAGTAATTATATATCCACTTACTTTTTTGAATTTTTATTTTGTGAAGGTAATATGGATGATTTGTAATTATATTTTTACATACAGAATATTAAAAAACGGTGCTTTGTTTTTAAATTTAAAAGATGAAAATAACAAAGCAAAATTCACAGTTTTGTTTGTTTCATTTTTATTAGTTTTTGCCCTATGGCACAGAAATATTGCATTGGCACAAGTAACAATATTTGTACTTTTTTTGATGTTGGAGAGCTTTACTTTAATTTTAAAAAACCATGTTCTTTTACCTGCTCTTTTGCTTGCCTTTGGTATTGATTTTAAAATTATGCCAATTGTATGTTTGCCTTATTTTCTCTACAGAGGATACAATAAAGTTGTATTTACAAGTTTAATTTTTTTGCTTACATTACTCTTATTACCTTCTGTTTTTATTGGAATAGATTTTAATTTGTTTCTTTTAAATGAAAGATGGAATTTAATTAACCCAAGTAATACAGAACATATTTTAGACGTGGCTGAACGAAGTTTTCATTCCATCACAACTTTTTTATCTGTTTTGTTGGTTGAAAACACACATGAAGTTTATGCATTAAAATACAAAAGAAATTTGCTAGATATTTCGCAAGAAGAACTTAGATATGTAATTCTTTTTACTAGGTTGTTTTTTGTGCTTCTAAGTTTCGTTTTTTTAAGAGCCAGAATTTTTAAATCACCTTCAAAAAAAATAGATTGGTGGTACGAATGGAGTTATATTTTTATTGCTATTCCTCTTATATTTCCCCACCAGCAACACTATGCATTTTATATGGTGTTTCCTGCAATTTTATATTTAGTTAATTTTGGAAGAATTAATTATTTTAACGATAAAAATCCATCAAAAAGCAGAGAGAGGTACATGTATTTTGTTGGCATGTCCTTAATTTTTTTACTCTTAAATAGTCATTTTTTACTTGGAACATTTAGGGAGTATTACGACCATTACAAAACGCTAACCTATGGTGTTTTTTTAGTAATAGTTATTTTAGCGCTTTGTCCTCCCAGTAAAATTAAATATGCTGTAGAAAATTAATTTTTGATTAATTTTCTGGTATAAATTTTATCTTTTGTACTTAAACTAAAAAAATAAATGCCTCTAGAAAGACTTTGAGCAATTGGAATATTTATTTGATTATATGATTTTGATGTTGCAAAATAGTTGTGCTCAAAAATCTTTTTACCCAATGCATCTGCAATTACTATTCTAAAGCTTTGCGTATCGGCAGAGTAAAAATTAAAATTTAGATTGTCTGTGAATGGATTTGGCGAAAGAAGAATGTTTTCGGCATTTGGATACTGCTCCAATTTTTTTCCTTGTAAAATAAAGTCTGCAGCAGAATAGTTTGGTATTCCCCATCCCAAAGAAGAATCGGGATTTGAAAATTGAGATGATGTGTTTTTTATTGCTTCAATAAGTTCCATATTAGAATAAGTTGGGTTGGCTTGCCACAAGCAGGCACTCATTCCTGCAATAATTGGACAAGAAAATGACGTTCCATTTGCTCCTCCAACACTTCCGTTTTGATTAAAAACAGTTGCTCCCACCGCCAAGGCTGCTACATCTGGTTTTAATCTGTTATCTGCAGTGGGGCCATAAGAAGAAAAACTTGCTCTGGTTAAATTAGAATTTACACCCCCAATACAAAATACACTGTCGCCATCTGCAGGAGCGCCCAATTTCTGCCAAGAATTTCCACCAGAATTTCCTGCACTGTTCACTACTAGAATCCCTTTAGAAGCGGCAAAATCAGCTCCTCGTGTGCATATTGCCGTATTACCATCTAAATTTGCTCTGGTGTAGTTAATTGCTGCATCATCAAAGGTGGTATAACCTAAAGAGGAATTTATAACATCTGCTCCGCAACTGTCGGCATATTCTGCTCCTTCTACCCAATAAAACTCTTCTGATTTGCTTTCGGGAGAGGCATCTTCTGTTCTTAAAAGCAAATAAGATGCTTTGGGTGCAGTTCCAATAAAGGAACCCGGAACCAAAGCTGCCATGCAACTTAGTGTAGATGTTCCGTGCGAGTTGTAAGAATATACAAAAGGACTTCTGTTTACAAAATCATAAGTAGAAATAATTCTGTTTTCGTTTCTAAGGCTGTCAAATCCCGCAATAATATCAACACCCGGAAATCCAGCATCCAAAACAGCAATTAGCATTCCTTGTCCTCTGTAGCCGTTTTGATGAAGCTGCATACCACCAATCATATTTATTTGTTGATAGCCTTGCCCATAATCAAAAGCCAAAGCAGAGGCAACTCTGTTTTGAGAATTCGTTGACGGGCTAAAAGTTTCTAAATTAAATTTGTTTTCATCAGAAATAAATGTTGAATTTCTATTTAATGGTAAATTTGAAATTACAAAAGGCAACTCATTTATATCAGTTAATTGTTGTGGATTTGAAATTAAAACAGAAATGCTGTTTAACCATTTGCTTTTTCCAATTACTGTTGCACCTGTAGCAGCAACTTGGCTTATGTAGGATGAAGTAAGAGGTAAATCGTTTTCAGAAATAGAGATATTTCTTGTTAATCGTCTTTGTATAGCTCTTTCTGATAAAAAAGCCTGAGGAACGTCAATGCTAAATCCGTTGTTATTTTTGTCGGTAAAACCAATCATGTAAACATCTCCTCCAAGTCCTTGTGAGTGGCTTTTGCAGGTAAAAAACGCGATAAAAATAAAACTAAAAATTAAAAATTTATTTTTCATTTTCCGTATGAGATTATAGTGTAGATAACATCAGTTCCTTTATTTGCTCTTTCAACTATTGGAATAGATGCTTGAATAGTGGATCGTGTATCTTGCAATGACATTTTTCTTTTTTTTACTAAACCAACATTAGCAGCATATTGTTCGGAATGGTAATCAATTGAAATTAATGAAGTATCTGCCATTTGCAAAACGGTGCAAACAGAATCAAAGTCTAAAGTGCCCAAACTGATTTTTTTATGTACGTCTGTATATTCAAAATTTTGTTCACCTAAAGTATTGTATGCATTCCCGTTCCACTTAAGGTTTTGTTTAATTGGAAACAATAATTTTACAAAACGTATGTTTTCTTCTGATTTTATTGCCGAATTTTTAGAGAATGAAGCTTGCCACACTCTTTTTAGTTGCCAATTTTCTGTGCTGTTGTTTCTATAATAACGTTCTAATCTGTACGAAGTATTGCCTTTATCGTCTTTAATTTCTGATTCGATGTATTCTTTTAGCTCAAAAGAAAACGTGTCAATAGAGGAGGTAAAATCGTTGTAGTAAAAAGAATCTACCTGATAAACCCAGTATCTTCCTTTTTCTAATGGATAATAGTTTTTATTGTTAACGGAAAGTGGTGAAAGTGGAATATCTTTTTTGCAGGAATTTAGCAATGCAAAAAGCAGCACAAGCACAAATAGGCTTAAATACGATAGTGTTGTCTTAAACATTCAGTAAAACTAATAAATGAAATTTAAATGGTTTAGAATTTCTTCAAATAGATTGCTATTTAACAATTGTTTAAAGAATTCAATTAACGTTAAATACAAGTTTTGCATTTATTGCAGTTTGCTCTTTTACTTTTTGGGGCATAACTTTTTTTATTTCGGCAATTCTATTTGCAACAAGTTCTAACATCCAGGGTTCGTTTCTT
Organism: uncultured Bacteroidota bacterium; assembly: GCA_903842515.1. Taxonomy (GTDB): domain Bacteria; phylum Bacteroidota; class Bacteroidia; order UBA4408; family UBA4408; genus CAIMMJ01. The sequence goes on from CAIMMJ010000083.1 coordinate 7,417, forward strand.
TTTCCGCGGTGAGGTGCAGGGGCTAGATAAGGTGAATCTGTTTCCAATACAATGTGTTCTAATGCTATTTCTGAAATCAAGGGCTCCAGTCCGCCATTCTTGAAAGTTGCCACACCGCCAATACCTATTTTAAAACCCCAATCAATAATTTTTTTTGCTTGCTCAATTGTTCCACCAAAGCAATGAAAAACGCCTTTTTGATGATTAGATTGTAAGAACGATTTAAGTTTCTCTGATTCTAAAATTTCTATACTTCTATCAAGAGATTCTCTGCAATGGACAGAAACAGGCAAGTTAAATTCTTTTGCCCATTCTAGTTGAGTTATAAATGCATCTTCTTGCTGTGGAATAAATGTTTTATCCCAATAAAAATCTAAACCTATTTCTCCAACACCAATGTAATTTCCGTTGACTAAATAGTTGTGAATCTTACTTAAATCTTCTTTGTAATTTTCAAAAACAGAACATGGATGCAAGCCCATCATGGCAAAACAACAATCGGGATAGGTGCTAACTAACTGGTGTAAATCTTCAATGGAGTCTAAATCTATATTGGGCAATAGAAATTTTTTTATTCCTACTTTTTTTGCTTTTGCAATTTGTTGATCAATGTCATCCTTAAATTCTTTTACGTAGAGGTGTGTATGTGTATCAATCATTACTTTCCGTTGTAATTAGTCATTGTTAATTGCAATCCAATAGTTCCAAACGCCAAGCACATCTCTGCTGCTTTTTCTGTGCGTTCTTGCAGTCTTTTTTCTTCTTCGTTATCCCACTTACCCAAAACATAATTTACTTGGCTACCTTTGTTAAATTCGTTGCCAATGCCAAATCGAAGTCTAGCATAATTTGTAGTACTTAAAACAGTTTGAATGTCTTTTAGTCCATTGTGTCCGCCGTCGCTTCCTTTTCCTTTGAGCCGGAGTGTTCCAAATGGCAATGCCAAATCATCCGTAACAACAATAATGTTTTCTGTATTAATTTTTTCTTTCGTCATCCAATATTGAACAGCTTTGCCGCTTAGGTTCATGTATGTTGTTGGTTTTATTACAACAAAAACATGCGATTTGTGTTTGAGTTCCGCTACCATTGCCAATCGTTCTAGTGTAAAAGAAACATCAAACTTTTTTGCAATAAAATCAGCTACCAAAAAACCAATATTATGTCTAGTATTTGCATATTCTTCTCCAATATTTCCTAAGCCTACAATTAAAAACTTTGCCATTCCAAATATTTTTACTTTTTTTATCCTAAATTAAAGTTCAAAAAAACTAATTTATTTTTCAACTAGGAAACAATCATGCGTAAATTGCTTGTAATTTTTTTGTTTGTGCATTTTGTTTCTTATTCTCAGCAATCATACAAGGTAGAAATTGATTTGAACAAAGTAAAAACAAAAGGAATTAAAGTAAAGATACAATTGCCCGATAGTTTAAATGAAAGTGATGTGTTTTGTTTTCCTGCAATAATTCCTGGTACTTATGCCAGATATGATTATGGAAGAGTGGTAACTAAATTTAGTGCGAAAGATGTAAGCGGAAAAAAACTTGCCTTTAAACGAGAGAATGTAAACACGTTTTCATTTAAAAAAATAACAAAAGTAAAACACCTCGAATATTGGGTAAAAGATACGTGGTCCGATAAAAAAAATAAAAACTACATTTTTCAGCCTGCAGGAACTTATTTTAAAGAAAATGAAGTTTTTGTGTTAAACTTTTCTGGCATAATAGGATACATTCAAAGCAAGTCAAAACTTCCGTTTGAATTAAATATTGCTTACCCTCAAAATTTATTTGGCAGCACCTCACTCACAACTAAAGTTGTAGAAAACGGAATGGACAAATATTATGTAAAAGATTACAACGAATTAATAGATTCTCCGATGTTATATTCAAAAGCTGACACTACTTCTTTTTATGCTGGTGAAACAAAAATTGGATTTTCTATTTATTCGGAAAACAACATTGTTAATGCTCAGGTTGTGGCAAATAGTATGAAACCCCTGGCATACAGTTTAAAAGATTTTTTTGGGAAACTGCCCGTTAGGAACTATCAGTTTTTGTATTATTTTTCTGACCCATCAAATAAAAAGACAAGAGGAGATGGGGGCTTGGGAGCATTAGAGCACAACTATTCTTCTTTTTATTTTTTAGTTGAACAGAAGGATACAACATCAATTAAGCACATGGTAAGAGATGTATCCTCTCACGAGTTTTTTCACATTCTTACACCACTTAATATTCATTCCAATGAAATTCAGAGTTTTGATTTTCAATCGCCCAAGATGTCTAAACATTTATGGATGTACGAAGGAATAACAGAATATTTTGCACACTTAGTGCAGGAGAAGGGAGGGTTAATAACTCAAAAAAGATTTATGGAGATAATTCGCACAAAGATGAACGAAGCAGATAATTATCCCAACTATTCTTTTACAGAAATGAGTAGTAAAATTCTGGAAGATAATTTTAAGGTAGCTTATGCAAATGTTTATGAAAAAGGAGCAGTAATTGCATTTCTTTTAGACATAAGATTAAATGAGTTAAGTGAAGGAAAAAAGAACTTGAAAGATTTAATGTTGGAACTTTCTCATGTATATGGCCCAAACAAAAGTTTTCCGGATTCTTCATTGTTTGATGTAATTGAAAAAATTTCTTATCCACAGATTAAAACATTTTTAATTGATTATGTGCAGGGAAACAAAGATCTGCCGTATGAAGAATATTTAAAAAAAATAGGATGGCAATATCTTAGCGAAGAAAAAGATACTGTTGATGGTTTTGGTAAAAATGGTTTTTATTACGACCAAAGTTTAAACGGTATTTTTGTGTATGCAGTTGACCCAATAAATAATCCACTAGCTATTAAAAACAACGATTTGATAATTTCTTTAGATGGAATAAAAATTACCGAGCTAAATGCCAGCGAAAAGCTCGAAGAAATTACTAAACCTAATGCAGGGAAACTTTATGAAATGGAAATAATTAGAGACAAAAAACAGATGAAAGTTTCCGGCATCTCTATAAAATATGAGCGAACAAGAAAGAATGTGATTAAAGAGATTGAAAACATTGACGAAAGTCAAATAAAATTTAGAGAATGGATGCTGGAATAGACGCTAAAACAATTCTTTCTTTTTTAAAAAAGTTAGAATCTAATAATTCAAAGGAATGGATGGATTTGAATAAAAAGGAATATGAAAAAGCAAAAACCTTTTTTATTGAAATGATAGATTATGTAATAAAAAGCACCTCAAAATTTGACGGAACTATAGCTCACCTCGAATCTAAAAAAACTATATTTAGAATAAATAGAGATGTGAGATTTTCTGCAAACAAAGCTCCCTACAAAAATAATTTTGGCTCATCAATTAACAGAGATGGAAAAAAAAGTAACATGGCCGGTTACTATTTGCACATTCAAAACAACGGCACATTTATTGGAGCAGGTGTATATATGCCACAAGCTGATACATTACAAAAAATTAGACAAGAAATAGATTACAATACAAAAGGATTTGAGAAAATTGTTACCTCAAAATCGTTTAAAGATTTTTACGGTAGCATAGACGATTCTGATAAATTAAAAACTGCCCCAAAAGGTTACGATAAAGAAGCTACAAACATTGAGTGGCTTAAACTAAAAAGTTTTATCGCCATAAAAAACTTCAGCAATGCCCAAGTGTTATCTCCAGATTTTTTAGAGGATGTGATCAAAGGGTTTAAAGTTGCAAAACCATTGATAGATTTTATTAATGAACCTTTACAAATTGAATAAGACTTAATATGAAAAAAATTGCACTGTTTCCTGGTTCGTTTGACCCTTTTACCAAAGGACACTTTTCAATTGTAAAAAAAGCCATGCCACTATTTGATAAAATAGTAATTGGCATTGGAGAAAATTCCAATAAAACCTATCTTTTTAGCTTAGAGCAACGAATAAACTTTATTAAACACTGCTTTAAAACTACTCCACAAGTTGAGGTTGGAAGCTACAATAACCTAACCGTTGATTATTGCCGCGAAATTGGTGCAAATTATATTTTAAGAGGATTGCGAAACTCAGTAGATTTTGGATTTGAGAGAAATATTGCACAAATGAACCATGCCATGATGCCAAGTGTAGAAACGGTATTTATTGTAACCGATCCAGAGTTATCAGCGATAAGCTCTACAATTGTTAGAGAAATTATAAGGCACAACGGAAACGCCTCAGAATTTGTTCCCCATGGAATGTTGGATATAATATGAGGGTATTAATTCTAGTTTTTGTTTTAATTAGCCCTAAGATATTTTGTTTAGAAACAAAAATAAAAGGAACATATCCAAAGAATCCATCAAAAAAAATTTACCTCTACAGGTACAACGATTTATTAAATCAAAAACTTCAATTAGCAAAAGAACAAATAATCAATGAAAATGGGGAGTTTGAATTTTTATTTGATGTAAAGCAAACGGAGCAAGTTGTATTAATAAGCGATAACAGTAAAACAACTGTAATTGTAGAACCAAGTCAAACAATACAAATAGAAATATTTCCGCCAAAGGAAAATAAGCAAATAAGTTTTTTAAATCCACCTAAAACATATTGCGATTTTTCTGCTGACACTTCTAACATAAACTATAAAATTCAAAAAATTGAAGCTTGTATAGATACGTTTACAGAAAATCACTTTGAGTTATTTTTAAAACCTATTTTACTTGCTCCATTACTTCCCTCATTAGAAGTTTCTATTGAAAGTAAGTTGCGGCTAAGAACAGACAAAGAAAAAAATTATTTGTGGTATACCATGGCAAAATTATACGACGCAGCTCAACCCAAAAAACGAGTTATAAGAGACAAATATTTTATGAGCAGCATTGATTTTAGTAATCATGATTACTTTAATTTTTTTAGGTATCATTTTTCAAATGCACTCCAAAATATTAGTACATTGCCCACAGGAGAGGAAATTGAATCTGACATAAATAAAAAACACGATTGGGAAGGGTTGGTAAAACATATTAAACAAGCCGATTTAAGTATTAGAAATGATACTCTTGCACAGTTAATAGTTTTGTTCGGTTTAAGAAGCTGGTACAATCAGAGAGGTAACAATCAAAAGAATGTTGAGTATTTATTGCGTTCAACAGAGTTGTATAGCAAAAGCAAAAACGTGGTTACAATTGCCAAGAATCTTTTGTTTGAACTGTTGCAATTTCAGAACGGTATGCCTGCTCCCAATTTTATGTTTTTAACCGAATCAAAAACAGAAATTACAAAAGAAACTTATAAGGGGCAGTATTTGTATATCAGTTTTTACAGCAGCGATTCACCAGAATTTATTCAGGAATATCCTTTATATGACAAGTTAAAAATTCTATATGGAAAGAAGGTGAGCTTTTTGTTTGTTTCTTTAGATGAAAAAAAGGAGACTTTTTTAGAGTTTTTTACCGATAAAAAAGTTCCCGAAAACTTTGTTTTTATACATAGAGATAGAAAACTATTAGAGAATTTTGGAGTAAAGTCTATACCTCAAAACATGTTGATAGATCCAGAGGGCGATTGGAAAAATTATTCAGCCTTATCGCCCAGTCAAGGATTAGAAAATGTAGTGAAGCAGTTAAAATAAATCATTATTCGTTTTCAATTTTTCTTCTCACTTCTTCAATCATTTGTTTTACTTTTCTAAAAAACTGAAACCTCTGTTTCTCGGAAACACTACTAATCAATATCGATTTTTTTACTAAATTTTGAATCCACCTTTCGTTTTCTAAACAATAATTTAAATTAAAAGTTTGCAAAGAATTAAATGTATTAAAACCCAAAAGAGAAATTTTTAACTGGTCGGCCTGCACTAGCATAGAGTTGTTGCCAATTTGAACTTCGCATGAATACAAGTGAAAATTTTTTGCTCCTTCGGCAGGAGGATTTTTTCTTGGAAATTTTGTACCCATCTCGGCTTGCAATTGCAAATGCTCCATCATTTCTTCAACATCATCGCAAACAGAAAGTGCGTCTTTTTTAGTGGCAAACAACCCCGAATCCCAGTAGTAAGTAATCTGACTTAATGTACTGCTTATCGTTTCTTCTGTCCAAACCTCAGTAGATTCTATGTTTTGATATATGCGGCTAATTTCTTTACTAAGATTTAATACCTCGGGAGAGATTAATTTTTTGTCAAACTTTTTACCATCTAATGTGGTATCGTTTAGTATTGATTTTCTCCAATAAAAATATTTAAAAGGTGTTAGGTATTCAAAGTCTAAATGGTGAAAAAGTGGAACATCTTCTGCTGCAAAGTAAAAATGGATGTTATTAAATTCGTGCAATTGTAAAAACTCTTTTTTTATGCTCTCTAAATATCCCGAAAGTTTAACACGTTCTACACCCAATGATTTGTATGTAAAATTTACAAAACCGGTTTCTTTGTTCTCCAAAATACTGGGAGAAATATTAAATTTGGTGCAAATGGCCATTGTTTCATCATAGCTTAAAGCACTATCTCCTCTTAATCTTCTATAAGCACTATCCAGGCTAACTCCTAAAACTTCTGCCAGTTCGTCTGCCAAAGAAATGTTTTTGGAAATTGCCTTTTTTAGTTTTTCTAAAAATTCAACTTGTAAAGGAAACTTAACTTCTTCTTTTTTCATTAGTATAAAAATATTATTTTATATTCTTTAGTCCTTCTAAGGAGGATAAATCGTTTGGACGAATCATTAATGCTTTATTAAACAAAACTTTTGCTTCTCTATAGTTTGCCAAGCTCAAATGGTTCCAGGCACTAAGGTGAACAACATCATATTCAAAAGGAAATAAATTAAGTGCTTTGTCTAAATATTTTTTAGAAACTAAATGGTCTTTTCTGTTGTAGTAAATAAGCCCTAATCTAAAATTAGCTAAATAATTTAATGGTTCAATTTTTAAGATAGCTTCGTATTGCCTAATAACATCGTCCCATTTTTCTAAAGCCGACAGAGGATAAACATAGCCCAGCAAGGGTTCAATGGCGGCAGGCATCAGAGAAATTGCTTTTTTGTAGTACACTATTGATTGGTCATTTTTTCCTGCCAAGTAACTTAACCAACCCATTCTTAAATTTATCTCATAGTTTTCGGCAGTGTAATATGTTTTTAAAACATATATGGCGCTGTCGTATTGATAGCGGTATTCGCAAGCATAGCTTTTACTAAAGGCAGTAATAACAGTTCCGTCTTGCGAAAAGACATTTGTAAGCGTAGTTACTAAAATAAATGCTAGTAAAATTAGTTTTTTCATAATGTGTATTTAAGGGTTAATGATGTTTGAATTCGTTGGTAATTAAATGAAGATATTCCACTGGTTGAGCCGGGTATTCTATAATTTGTATAATCTATGCTTCTATTATACAAAACTACTCTTGGCACAAATGTAAATTTTTTAATAAAGATGGAAGCTTCTATATCAAAGTAATGCCTTGTATTGTCTAGCGAAGTAAAAATCCCACTGCCCCAAAAAGCAATTAAATTATTGTTGTTTCCATTAAAATAACCTGCTCTAAACCAAAGGGTATTACTGAACTTTTTTCCTAAGGATATACTAAAGGGAGAATTAAAATTGGTAGAATCTTTTTGTAAAAACAATTTGCCAACTACATATAATTTATGATTCCCCAATGGCAGAATACTGATGGTGTTTTCGCTTTGAATTTGTTTAAAAGTGCCTAAGGAAAATAATGCAGGATTTATTTCAAATGTAAAAAATGGTCGTTGAAATTTAAAGTGAGCACCAAGAGCAAATCCACCGGAGTTTATATCTTGGTTAAAATAATTTATTCTTACATTATTATTTTTATCAGGAGGTCCAGCAGGTATCCCATAGGTAATTGTGCCCGTGCTTACAAAATAATTATAAAAAACTCCTAACTCAAAATTTTGTTTTGGTTTATACACTGTCATCCCATAAAAGCCATTCTGTATCCATGGAAACTCTACTTCTTTTTTTTGGTTATTATAATTAACAAGATTGTATGAAGTTAATATGTTGTAGGAATAACCCAAGAAAAACCTCCATTTAGGATTTAATTTATAATCTAAAATAAAACTATTTATGGAAATATTCTCCGGAAAAACTACATGAGCATAATTTTTAGTATCGGAAGTTAATTGAGAAACTTGATTTTTGTTTCCAAACAACATTCCATTGTACAAAGCAAGTGTTACTAATGGTTTTGATTTTTTTTCTTTGTTGTAATTAAGCCATTGTATTTCTTCAAATCTACTTAGCTTTTCTAACGTTAATATATAATAATCGTATGCTAATTTGTTGTTAAATTCTATTGAAAGGGAATCAAGCACTATAAGTGCTTTTGAATAATTTTGATTGTAATAATAGCTTAGTGCTTTTCTTAGTTTTAACTTCTCCAATTTAAATGCTTCTGTATTTTTCTTGCTGTAATTTATTACTTCATCAAATTTATTTTCGATGAACATTTTCTCTGAAACGCTATCCTCAAAAGAATAATTTTGGGCAGAACTTATTTCTACCATCAAAAATATTACGAAGGCAGTTGTCCAGAAATTCTTCGCTTTTTTGAACAATAGTTCCATTCTGTAATTTGTTGTTGTTTAATAACTGATTGGGCACTAAATGAAAATAATTTTATGCCAAATAAATAGTAATCACATTTATTATTTACTTCTTTATGGTATTCCTCAATTCTACTTTCCGATACAAATTCAGCACCTTTAACATTTATAAATGGAGCAAAAATATCTATTACCCACTTAAAATAGGTAACATTAAACAGCATGGGCGAAATACTTTCTTTTACACATAAACCACTTTCTGTAGAGAACAAAATTTTATAGTGAGCTAAAAAGAAATAGTACAAAAGTGATTTTTTGTCACCTTCAAAAGTTGTGAATCTTAATATGTTTCCGTCGTTTACAAAATATGCTGCCGACATAGTTTTATTGCACCACAAATACAATTCGTTGTAGGCTGTGGTTAATACATTCCACTCCCAAACAACTTTGTTAGCATCTTCATACTTCAGCAATTTTCCGGGAGAAAAATTAAATGCTTCAGAAAGATCTTCATCAATTATTAAGTTACTTATAGTTTTGCCTTCCTTAGGAATTCCATTTTCAATTAATTCTTTTTTATTAAAATTATTTTCTACAAAAATGCCAAAAGGATAATCAATAGTTTGAGAACCTATTTTTGGAAAATATTGAACTTGGAAATGCAAATGAGGCTCAGGAGAACGTCCAGAACTTCCGCACAAAGCAACAATTTGTCCTTTTTGTACGTAGTCGCCAATCATTACCTGTGGAGAGTTTTTTTTTAGGTGACTTAGTTGAGTATATAACCCCGCTCCGTGTTGTATAACCATAGAATTGCCCCAATTTTCTTTGGTATTAGATTTGCCAATAATATTATCTTCAATATCATTGGTAAGCATAACAACATATCCATTGGCTGGGCTTAATACAGGTTTTGAAAAACAGTAATAATCTTCTGGCTTTAATCCCGGATCATTGTAGGTTTTCATTTCATCGTCTAGCAACACAAAATCTAATGCCTTAGACCAAGGCCCTAAATGGGTTATTCCTCCGTTATGTCCCTGCGAAACCATCCAGTGTCCGTAGAACGGAAGAGAAAACTGAATTCGTGAAAGTTGCTCTTGAATAGGACTTAAAATAGTGTTTAAATACAGATTTTTTTCTGGTGAAAAATATTGGAATGGAACCCATCTAAATCCTTTAATGGGTTTTATAAACCTCATGATAGAAAGTGAAATAAAAACAGAAATAACAAATGGAAGTGTGAGAGAAAAAAGCTGAAATGAAATTAAAAACTTGGTTAGAAAAATACTAATAAGCATTAGAACCGGAAAAAAACACATCACCCAAAGCATTGGCAACCATCCCGGAATAAGAAAAAAAGTGGCAAAGGACAAGGCATAAAAAATAAAATTTGCACCTAATAAATGTTGCGACAATAGATTTGTGTCAAGTCCATACACCTGAAACATAAACCATGCAAACGAAAACGCTAAAAAAGAAAAAACAAATGAAATTCTAGAATATATAAATAATGCAAAACAAATTATTAAACCTGCAGCAATGTGTGTACTAAAAAATACTCCTGCTATTGTTCTAAAATACTCTACAATAAAATTAGGCAAATGAAATTTTAATATTTCTTCGTCAAAATATACAATTGGATTAACCGATTCTCTCAGGAGTTCATTTGCGGCATAAATTCCTTTTTCGGAATAGCTAATATTGGGGAAGCTGCTAGCTGCAAGCATTACAATGTAGGCACAAATGATAAATGGAAATGAAAGGTAGGGCATTCCCCATTTTGAAGCCCAGTTTTTTATCCAAAAAGTCATGGCAAAACACAAGAGATTTGCAGAGAGAAAAAGTAGCACAAAAGGAAAATTTAATTGGTAGGGAAACGATAAAAAAAGAGAAATCATTAAATGATTAAACCCCCAATATCCATTTTGTATTTCTTGTTTGTCGCTTATAAAAAGAAAAGAAAGTAAGTTTCCAAAAACAATACCAAGCAAGCCTAAAAGGCCACTAAGTGGATTAAAGAAAGTAATAAGTAAACAAGCAATGCCAAGCACTTCATCTTTTGAGAAGAAAATTTGAGCATAGCTGTTTATGCTTGCCTGCCACCAAAAATAGAGTCCTGTTTTACTTTCAGATTTCAAAGTTCGAACGATGATAAATGTTTAGGCATAGATTCTAATTGTTCCAATGTTTGAATGGTTTCTCTCTCTCTAATAATGTGTACTTCTCCTTTCTCATCAATCATAACAACTCTTGGTCTCATTTGAATAAACTGCATCCATTGAGTCATGTTGTATGCTCCAACTCTGTGAACAACCACGTTGTCTCCTTTAGAAAGCAAAGGCAAAGTTATGCTTTCTCTTACAACATCAATATTCATACACAAAGGACCATATAAAACCATGTCTTCTGTGTGATGAGAGAATTCTTGTGCCGGAGATATTTTATGGTTGTACCAAAATGCTGTAAACAATATATTTACTCCAAAATCCATTATGGTGGCACGTCTTCCATCACTAAGTCTTTTGGTGGCCAACACAGAGCCTAACAAATAACCAGCATCGTCAATCATTGCTCTTCCTGTTTCTAAAATTAAAAGAGGCAATTCGTTTTGTTTGAAACCATAATTTAAAATTACACTTGTTATGGCTTCTGCATATTCGTCGATGGTTGGAATAATATCTGCTCCTTGCAAATAAGAACCTTTTAAACTATTGGCAGATGCAAATCCACCACCCATATCTAAGTATTCTATGCTTTTATTCCATTGCGATTTTATATTTACGGCCAGGTCACAAAGTTTTGATGCAGCAATAGAATAAGCACTAACGGCAAGCATGTACGTTCCAATATGGCAATGCAAACCTGTTAAATCTAACCATTCGTTTGCCATTACTTTGTTTATGCAATTCCAAGCTTGTCCGTTTTCGTAATTAAAGCCAAATCTGTCCCACATTGGGTAAACACCTGTGTCCATATTTACACGAATGGCTACTCTTGTTTTTTGTTTTCTTTCTTCTGCCATTGCCGATACCTCAAACAATTCGTCAAAATGGTCTAGATGTATAACAGAATTGTTTTCCATTGCTGTTTTTAACTCTTCTGTAGTTTTATCGGGGCCATTAAATAATATTTTGTTTCCTGGCACTCCGTTTTGAATGGCTTTTTGATACTCAAATCCCGAAACCACTTCGGCCCAAATACCTTCTTGATGAAAAACATTGCACACCGCATTGATGTAATTTGTTTTGTACGACCAAGCAAACTGAACCTTTGGATACCTTGTTTTAAAGGCTCTTTGTGCTGATCTAATGTTTTTTCTTAATTGCTTTTCCGAAATTACAAAGCAGGGGGAACCGTGCTCTTTTATAATTGATTTTACAGAAACGCCATCAATATCTGTTACAGGTGTATATTCTGTTCGTGTTCCAAATTTATTGGATATTCCGGTATTTAACTTTGTAATTACCGGTCTCTCATATATTATTTTTGACATATCTTTTTTTTAAGATGTTATACTTCGCCTATTGTTGAAATTTTTTCGTATTCTTTTAAATCCACAATCATATCGTAAGAATATCTTACAAACATTTTGCCCGCAATGTATTCATTAAATGGTTTTACTTTGTCTCCCAAGGCCAATGATACAAGTGCTTCGGGATGATTTTGACCACAGCCAGTTGCCAAGTACACCCAGGCCGGAAACCTTGGATTTATCTCCAGCAAAAAGTACTCACCATCATTATTACGAATAAACTCTAATTCATTTCCACCTTTCCATTTAAGTGCTTTAATTACCTTTTTTGCACTATCAATAAGTTCGGAATCATCTGTTGCTACTCCTGCCCAAGCCTTTCCTTTGTCTGTAATATATAATTTTCTCATGGGCACAGCGCCAATGCAATTACCGTTTCCATCGCCAATGGCAGTAACGTTAACTTCTTGTCCCGAAACAAATTGCTGAATAATTACAGGTAAACCCCATTTTGCAGATATTTTATGAAAATAGCTTGTTACTTGGTCAGAGGTATAAGCAATGCTTGCATCATAAAATTTACCTTTTACAACCATAGGGTAGGTAAACTCGTGTTGAAGTTTAGAAATTTCTGCTGCACTAAAAATCATTTTGCTGTATGGAACTTTAATACCATTTTCTTTTCCAAAATTATACAATACAGATTTTTGCCTTGCATCAAATTGTTCTAATGTGGGAAGAAACATTTTTATTCCAAAAGCATCTAAAATTTGTTTTTCAGCTTTTATAAAGTTGTGCAATTCGGCATCAAAATTTGGAATTATAACGTCTAGTTTTTCAACAGAATTAATGTAGGATAAACGCTGCAATAAACTCTCTACGCCAGCTCCGGGCAAAGGAATTTGGTATGAATAATCTACCAGCTCGTGCATGTATAAGCCGGGCTCTAAAGATTCATAGGATAGACCAATAATTCTAACGTCGTAAATTTTACTTTCTTTAAGAGAGCGAATTACAGGAATTCCCGGACCCGGACTATCAATATTATTTAGGCCCGTTACACCTACGGTTATTTTTTTTCTATTAACCATTGTTGTCCATTAATTGAAAACTTTTAAGCATATCAATAAAATCACCCAGATCTTTTTCTATTCTAGATTCTTCTACTTCGTATTTTCCCAGTATAAACTTTAAAACTTCCTTGGGAGAACTCCCATCTTTAAGTTCTCTGATAATATCTAATCCAATAGGATTGGTAGAGTAGGAGTCGCCGGTTGATGGGTTAAATAAAAATCCGGTATCACTTAGTGCAATGTTTTTTTTCATGACTTGTTTAGTGAAAAATTAATAGAGTTCTTGGTTGTTTTTTGAAGGATTATTTGAGTTTTCAAAAATTGGTGTTTCTATTGATGTTTGTTGGTTTGAGTTTTTTCTTTTGATGTTAATGAACGAAATTAGATTTACGATTATTAGAATGGAAAGAGAAACAAATGCCATTTTATAACCGGCTTTATAGTTTTGTTTTTTGTAATACGACGAAATTATGTATTCCATTTTTGAATCAAAAAAAGGACTTGCTTCCAGTTTTTCCAAACTATCCAGCAGCCTAAGTGCTTTATCTGTTTCTGTTCGGGTTTTCATACTATTAGTTGTATAGTTTATTTAAATGTTTTCTTAAATTATCTTTTGCTCTTGCTACCAACGATTCAACTGCTTTTTCTGTAGTTTCTAAAATTAGCGCTACTTCTTTGTAGTTTAATTTCTCCATTTTGGTAAGCACAATTACAATTTTTTGCTTCTCCGGTAATTTGTCTATGCAGGCATATAAATTTTTTGCCATTTCTTTTTCTTCTGTAACAATTCCTGGATGATAATGGTGAGCCAGATGTTTTGTCTCTTCATTCTTTTTCCCGAAAAACGATACTATTTTCCCCCACTTATTTTGCCTTTCTCTTTTCTTTATCAAGTCTAAACATTTGTTTACTGTAATTCTATACAGCCATGTAGAAACTTCTGACTCTTCTCTAAACTTCTCTAAATTGTTCCAAACACTAATAAAAACCTCTTGCGAAATATCTTCTGCATCTTCTCTGTTTTTCATAAAGCCAAATGCGGTATTAAAAACCTTGTTTTTGTTTTTTGCAACTATCTGTTTAAACTTTTCTTCCAAGGTTCTTTCTTCTATTTCTTGTTAAATAGGTGTTGCAAGCATTATTTTTATTGGCAAATATATCTCAATCTCTCCTTTATTTATTTTAATACAACGTAAGAGCACTTAAACGATATTTTGTACAATAATGTTCCATCTATTTTGTGTGCAATTGTAAGTGTTAAAATTCAAAGAACTAATTCGTTTATTTAGACGGTAGCTATGTTTGAACCCCTCGAAGCTTTTTGGTTTGCATGCTTAAGTGATTGAAAAATAGCACTGTAAATTTTGTTTTAGAAACCAAGTATTACTAGAAAGGACAATACTTACCGCATGTAATTGTTAATTCTGTGTTTGTTTGTATTAATTTAATTCCTGCTAAGATTAATTTCTATTTGTTTTTATATATTTTTGCTACCTAAAGAAGTATTGAAAAATCTTAATTATGATAGTTGAGCAAAAAGTACCAAGTCCTGGAGAATCTATTTCGGAAGTAGTAATAGCCCGTTGGTTAAAAAAAGACGGAGAATACGTAGAAAAGGACGATGAGTTATGCGAAATTGATTCAGACAAGGCAACATTAACTGTTAATGCCGACGAAGCAGGTGCATTTAAGTCATTAGCTGCCGAAGGCGACACGGTAAAAGTGGGTTCGGTAATTTGTACCATAGATACCACAGCTGCAAAACCTGCCGCTTCAGAAAAAGTAGAACAGCCAAAAGCAGAAGAAAAAAAGGCAGAACAAAAGCCTGTGAAAGTTGAAGCTAGCAAAACAGCAAGCTATGCAGCGGGCACACCTTCGCCGGCTGCAAATAAGTTAATGAACGAAAACAACATTTCCTCTTCTCAGGTAAATGCCACGGGCAAGGATGGACGAATAACTAAAAGTGATGTTCAAAACCTTTTGGCTTCAGGTTTTACAGCTCCTGCAAAACTCAGTGGCTCTTTTTCTGCTAACAGAGATGTTGACAGGCAAAAAATGACTCCATTAAGAAAGAAATTATCACAACGCCTGGTATCTGTAAAAAACGAAACAGCCATGCTCACCACTTTTAATGAAGTGGACATGAGTGCCATCATGGAAATAAGAAAAAAATACAAGGATAAGTTTTTCGAAAAGCACAATGTTGGCGTAGGTTTTATGAGCTTTTTTACCAAGGCGGTAACCGAAGCTCTACAACATTTTCCGGCCGTTAATGCTATGATTGATGGCGAAGAAATTGTTTACCACAAATATGCGGATATAGGAATTGCAGTTAGTGCCCCAAAGGGTTTGGTAGTTCCTGTAGTAAGAAATGCACAAGAAATGAGTCTTGCTCAAATTGAACAAGAAATTAAAAACCTGGCAGTAAAAGCCCGCGACAATAAAATTACCTTAGAAGACATGAGTGGTGGCACCTTTACCATTACCAACGGAGGAGTTTTTGGAAGCATGATGAGTACACCCATAATAAATCCGCCACAAAGCGCCATTTTAGGTATGCACAATGTGGTAGAAAGGCCAATGGCAGTAAATGGCAAAGTAGAAATAAGACCAATTATGTATGTGGCACTTAGCTACGACCATAGAATTATTGACGGTAGAGAGTCAGTAGGCTTTTTGGTGAAAGTGAAAGAGATGTTAGAAAATCCACATAAAATGTTGTTTGGAGGCAAAGATCCCGATCAAATATTGTTGGGATTGTAATTAAAGTTTAAATTCAATTTAAGTTATAAGTAGAAATTTGCAATAGAATAGATTTCATGAAAAAGAATAAGGTGCTTACTACATGCCTAGCATTTATACTTAGTTTATCCTATTCAGCGTATGCACAAAATTGGTTATGGGCAAAATCAATTGGCTATGCATATACTGAATATGGTGGCAAGGTGGCGACAGACCAAAGCGGAAATGTTTATTTAGCAGGAAATTTTAGAAGTCCTACATTAGTGCTAGATAACTTTACTCTCACAAATGCAGGAGGTAATTCAGGTGGTAGTGATGTGTTTTTGGTGAAATATGCACCAGATGGAACAGTTCTTTGGGCCACCTCCTTTGCTGGAATTTCTAATGATTATGTTTCTGGTGTTGCAGTAGATACAATTGGAAATGTATATGTAACAGGCTATTTTAACAGTGTTAGTTTAAATATTGGTAATAGCACATTGCAGAATGTTGGCGGATTTGATATTTGCTTAGCAAAATATAATTCATTTGGAGTTGCACTTTGGGCTAAGTCTGCAGGTGGTGTCGATGGTGATTTAAGTAGAGGAATTTGTACTGACGTAAGCGGTAATATTTACCTTACTGGTGAATTCAAGAGTCCTACAATAAACTTTGGAACAACAGTAACATTAAACAATACGGTTTCAAATTCATTCACTTCTGACATGTATATTGTAAAGTACGATGCTAATGGAACAATAATGTGGGCTAAAGCAGGCGGTGGTATTTCATTTGAGTTTGGGAAAAGCATTTCATGCGATGCAAGCGGTAATGTTTATGTTTCAGGCAACTTTCAGAGTGCCAATGCGATTTTTGATTCTGTAACTTTAATTGGTTCTGGTAGTATAGATATTTTCATACTAAAATACTCTTCTAATGGAGCTTTACTATGGTCAACATCTTCAGGTGGAGACGGTCAAGACGAATCTAGTAGTATTGCGATAGATCTTTCAGGTAATTTGTTTTTGACAGGTTATTTTAAAAGTAGCACTATCTCATTCGGAAATATTACTCTGGACAATACAATTAACCCAGGTACTAATTCAAGGGTTTATCTGGTGAAATTTGACCCATCAGGCATTGTTCAATGGGCAACCGCAGCAGGCGGAGACTCTTTTGATAGAGGAACTGATATAGCTACCGATTTTAGTGGCAATATTTATCTTATTGGCGATTTTCAGAGTCCAACAATTAGTTTTGATACCAACACACTTTACAGCAATGGGGATTATGAGGTTTTTTTTGTTAAATACTCACCTTCAGGATCAGTGCTTTGGTCATCCTCAATTGGAGGTGGTTCTACTGAAATTGGCAGAAGCATTGCTACTGATTTATATGGCAATATTTTTATAACAGGCGATTTCTCTAGTGCTAACCTCAACTTCAATACAATATCAGTAGCACTTAATCCCAGCATTAACGGTGATTCTGATATTTTCCTTGCTAAATATGGTATTGAAATAATTACTCAATTGGAAGAACAATTGAAACAACAGAAATTGACGATTTACCCCAACCCTGCAAATTCTATCATCAACATCGGTGGAGCAAATACTCAAAATCTTGAAATCCAAAACACTCTGGGCGAAATTGTATTCTACAAACAAAATTGCAATTCATTAGAGACTGTTGATGTGAGCGGCATTGCAAAGGGTGTGTATTTTGTAAGGTTAAATGAACAGACATTAAAAATGGTAAAAGAATAAGCGGTAAACAAGGTAAATTTTTTAAATTACTGTTTCATACATAACTCAACAAGCGATTTTGTATTTAGATTTGTCTAAACAAATTTGCAATTGACAAAACAAGAACACATAGAACATTGGAAAAATGGTGCCGAAGACTCTTGGCAATCTGCACTGGTGTTGATGCATAGCAATCATAATTCAATGGCTGCCTTTTGTTTTCATTTGAGCATAGAAAAACTATTGAAAGGCATTTGGGTCAAAAACAATGAAGGCAATTTCCCTCCAAGAATACATAATTTAATAACCTTACACAATGGCGCCAATTTAAATTTAGAACCAGATATTTTAGCAGAGTTTTCTTCAATAAATTCTTGGAATTTAGAGGGACGTTAAACTGAATATCGAACTAAAATGTATCTTGTAATTAACAAACAATTTTTAGATTCAAAAATAGAAAACCTAACAAAAATAAAAACATGCTTACTAGAGATATTGCACTAACCCTTGCAAAGAATTTTATTAATGATTTAAAAAGTTTGGGTTATTATCCTAATCAAGTTTATATGTTTGGCTCAATGGTAAAAGGTAACATACATGAATATTCTGATATTGATTTAGCTATATGGGATAAAAAATTAACAGGTGCTATGCACTTAGATTATGATACACTAAAACTGTTGTTGGTAAAACACCCAAACATTGAATTACACCCCTACAACACTGCCGACACCGAAGAAACCAACCCTTTTATTGAAGTAATTAAAAAAACAGGAATACAAATACCCATTAACGATATTAATGTGGTGAATGAGCCTAATGAAGATTTCGATAATGAGAAATGAATAAAAAATGAAACACACAATACACGGTAATCTTTAAAAATTGTGTATTTAAAAACCACATATTGAGATAAGACTAACTCCAACTACCAATCAAACAAAAAACCCCCGAAAGTTTCGAGGGCCTAATGTTCGTAGAAAAAAATTTAATCTTAACCTTTTAGTGCTTCTGCACCACCTACAATCTCTAAAATTTCGTTGGTAATACTTGCCTGACGTGCTTTGTTGTAGGTAAGTTTTAATTCTTTTATTAAAGCGCCGGCATTGTCTGTGGCTTTGTGCATGGCAGTCATTCTGGCTCCGTGCTCCGAAGCATGGCTGTCTAACAATGCCTTATATAACTGTATTTTAAGCGATTTAGGAATCAATTCTGTTACAATGTACTCTTTGCTAGGCTCAAACAAATAGTCTACCTTAGAACCGCTGGAGCTGCTTTCTGGTTTTTGAACTGGCAAAAATTGTTCTTCTTGTAAGATTTGAACGGCAGCATTTTTAAACTGGTTGTAAATGATAATTACTTTATCAAATTGCTTGTTTGCAAATGCATTCATTACCAATTGAGCAACTGGTGCTACCTGGTCAAACGTTAAATTGTCAAACAATTCATTTAAGTGCCTTGGCAAATCGGAACCAATAATGTGGTATTCAGTTCGTTTAAAAAACTCGTCCGATTTTTTTCCTATGCACAACATACTTACTTTGGCGTTGGCATATTCGTGATTAGCTAAGTAAGATGCTTTTTTTATAACGTTGTTGTTAAAGGCTCCACACAATCCTCTGTTAGAGGTTATAGGAATTAACAATACATTTTTTACCTCTCTGGTTTCAGAATAAATTCCTTCGCTGCTTTCTAAAGTAGAACTTAAATTTTCTAAAAGATCCTTGAGTTTATTGGCGTAAGGTCGCATTTGAACAATAGCATCTTGTGCTCTACGCAACTTTGCTGCCGAAACCATTTTCATGGCTTTGGTAATTTGCTGGGTAGAACTTACCGATGTTATCCTGTTACGTATCTCTTTTAAATTGGCCATTTTGCCTCTTTTTCTTGGTTATTTATTTCGCAAATCGTTTAGAAACTTCTTTAGCAACTACTTCCAATGTTCCAGTAATTTCGTCGGTGAATTTACCTGCTCTTAAATCGCTTAATACACCAGCATGTTTGCTTTCTAATACATTTAAATATTCTGTTTCAAACTCTCTTACTTTGTTCACAGGAACATCTCTCAATAATCCTTTTGTTCCGCAGTAAATAATAGCTGTTTGTTTTTCTACAGACAGAGGAGAAAATTGTCCTTGCTTAAGAATTTCAACGTTTCTAGAACCTTTTTCCAATACAGATTTTGTGGCTGCATCAAGGTCGGAACCAAATTTAGCAAATGCCTCTAGCTCACGGTATTGTGCTTGGTCTAATTTAAGTGTACCTGCCACTTTTTTCATAGATTTTATTTGAGCATTACCCCCAACACGTGATACAGAAATACCAACGTTAATGGCTGGACGAACACCTGCCAAAAACAAATTACTTTCTAAAAATATCTGTCCGTCTGTAATAGAAATTACGTTGGTAGGGATGTATGCCGAAACGTCTCCTGCTTGTGTTTCAATAATTGGTAGAGCAGTTAATGAGCCACCACCTTTTACTTTTCCTTTTAATGATTCCGGCAAATCGTTCATTTGAGAAGCAATTTTATCAGAAGCATTTATTTTTGCAGCACGTTCTAATAAACGACTGTGTAAGTAAAACACGTCTCCTGGGTAAGCTTCACGCCCCGGTGGACGTCGAAGCAACAAAGAAACTTCACGGTAAGCCACTGCTTGCTTAGATAAGTCATCGTAAACAATTAATGCAGGTCTTCCGGTATCTCTAAAGTATTCGCCAATGGCAGCGCCAGTAAATGGTGCGTAAAATTGCATTGGTGCAGGATCAGAAGCTGTTGCCGAAACAATAACAGTATACTTCATAGCTCCGGCATCCTCTAACGTTTTAAGGATAGACGCAACTGTTGAGCCTTTTTGCCCCACTGCCACATATATACAAAAAACTGGTTCGCCTTTGTCAAAAAATTCTCTTTGGTTAATAATGGCGTCAATAGCAACTGCAGTTTTTCCGGTTTGACGGTCACCAATAATCAACTCTCTTTGACCTCTACCAATAGGAATCATAGCATCAATTGCTTTGATACCAGTTTGCATTGGCTCGGTAACTGGCTGACGGTAAATTACACCCGGCGCTTTTCTTTCTAAGGGCATTTCAAATGTTTCACCGGTTATTGGACCTTTTCCATCAATTGGTGTTCCAAGGGTATCTACAACTCTCCCTAGCATTCCTTCGCCTACATTAACCGAAGCAATTTTTTTGGTTCTTTTTACGTTGTCGCCTTCTTTAATGTCGTTAGAACTACCAAGGATAACGGCTCCAACATTGTCTTCTTCAAGATTTAATACTAAGCCCTTTTTTCCATTGTCAAATTCAATTAACTCTCCCGATTGAACATTAGAAAGTCCGTATATACGGGCAATTCCATCTCCTACCTGAAGAACCGTTCCCACTTCTTCTAATTGAGCTTCTGTTTTAAAGCCCGAAAGTTGTTCGCGGATTATTGCAGAAACTTCTGCTGGTTTAACGTCTGCCATTTTTATATGGTTTTATAAATGATTTATATTTTTGATTCTACTAATTCTCTTTTTACTTTTCTAATTCTTGTAGATACACTGCTATCGTATAGGGTATCTCCTATTTTTAACACAAATCCACCAATTAAATCTTTGTTTACTTTCTCAATCAATTCAACTTCTGAGTTGGTAGCTTTTTGTGCTAGTTTTTTAATTTCTTCTCTTAATTTATCGTCTACTTTATTGGCGGTAGTTAATATAATTTGAGTAATGTTTTTATAGTCGGCATACAATGCACCAAATTCTCTAGCAATGGATAAAATATGCGATTCTCTACGTTTTGTTACCAATAAGGAAACAAAAGAGAAGGTCAGTGTATTTATTTGCGATTTAAAAATCTTAGAAAACAACTCTAATTTTTGAGAAACTTTTACCACAGGACTATCAAACAGCATTTCTAAATCTCTTATTTGGAGAATAGAGTCCGTTATAAATTTCATGTCTTTGTTTACTTCTTCCAAAAGGTTTTTTTCTCTTGCAAGGTCCAACAACGACTGGGCGTATCGTTTAGCTAATTTCTGGTTAACCATTTGTATTAGTTAAGTTTTGCTTCGGCCAACAAATTAGCCATAAGTGATTTTTGTTTGTCGTCGCTGCTCAATTCACTTTTAATAATCTTTTCTGCAATTTCTACAGATAATACAGCAACCTGAGTTTTAATTTCGTTGATGGCAGCATTTTTTTCTGCTTTAATTTCCGTTCTGGCCGATTCCATAATTCTATTTGCTTCCTCACCGGCTTTTTGTTTTGCTTCGGCCAAAATTCTATCTTTTGTTTCACGGGCTTCTTTCATCATTGCCTCTCTTTCTGCTCTGGCTTCGTTCAACAATTTTTCGTTTTGATTTTGGTAGAGCTTTAAGTCTTCTTTAGCAATTTCTGCTGCTTTTAGTGCTTTTGCAATAGACTGCTCTCTTTCGGTAATTATTCCTAAGATTGGTCCCCAAGCGAATTTCTTGAGCAAGAAAAACACAATTCCAAAAGAAAGTACCATCCAAAAAATTAATCCAATACCGGGTGTAACTAATTGCATATTATATATTTTTTAATTTTTATAGTTTTTTAATTTTTTTCTCATTGCCCAACCAACCGTTGGGCAAGAGAAAAATTCTTTTGCAGCTGCTTAGATAAAAAGAATCAATAAGCACACAACAATAGCAAAGAAGGCAGCACCTTCTACAAGAGCCGCAGCAACAATCATGTTGGAACGGATATCGCCTTGAGCTTCTGGTTGGCGAGCAATTGATTCTAATGCAGAACCACCTATCCTACCAATTCCCATACCTGCTCCAAGAGCTGCGATACCAGCACCAATTCCGGCACCTGCTTTTGCAACTGCTGTGTTTGCTACTTCTTGTAATAACATCATTAATGTTGACATTTTGTTTTGTTTTTTTTGGTTTATAAATATGCCTTTCGGCGTGTTTTCATTTTGTTGTTTAATCAATGGTGTGCTTCTTCGTGGTGATGTTCTTCTAAGGCAGAGCCAAAATACAGCGAAGCCAAAAGAGTAAAAACATAAGCCTGAAGAAATGCAACTAGTAATTCTAAAAAGTTCATAAAGATGGTAAATGCCACAGATACTATAGAAACTCCGTATCCTACACCTGCACTCATTTCGCCAAAAATAAAGATTAAGCTAAAAAAGGCAAGGGCAATAATGTGGCCGGCAGTAATGTTTGCAAACAAACGCAGGCACAATACAAGCGGCTTAGAGATTAAACCCATCAGCTCAATAATTGGCATCAATGGAATAGGAAATTTTAACCACCATGGAACTCCCGGAGTATTAACAATGTGAATCCAAAAATCTTTTTTGGCAGAAAACAAAGTAATTCCAAAAACGGTTAATGCCAAAACCATAGTAACGGCAATGTTTCCGGTAACGTTTGCTCCACCTGGCAAAATTGGAATTAAGCCCAATAAATTATTAAAGAAGATAAAAAAGAAAAGAGTCAATAAAAAAGGCAAGTATTTATGGTATTTGTGGCCAATTGATGGCTTTACCACTTCGTCTCTTAAAAAAACAATTAAAGGCTCAATAAACGATTGCAGGCCTTTTGGTGCCACTCCCGGATTTCTTTTGTAGGTATTTGCAACTGATATAAAAACAAGTAACATCAATGCCAAAGAGATAAACAAAGCAAAAACGTTTTTTGTGATGGATAAATCGTAAAAAACCTCAGAAGCATCTTCCGAAATAATTTTTTGTTCATCTAAAGAGTAGCCTTGGTAAGCCTGAGCATGATGAGTTTCGTGGTTTACAAAGTTGGAAGAAGAAAAAACAACTAATCCTTTGGTTTGGCTATAAATAATAATAGGCAAAGGGAGAGCAATGTGTTTTTCGTGTTCAGTTCCTTCACCAAGAGTAAGAATGTGCCAGCCGTGTTCATCAGAAACGTGTTCCATGATGAGTTTGCCGGCATTAAATTTTTTGGAGGCATGTTCAGCTGCGCCGTGTTCTTCGTTTGCAAAAGCAAAATTATTTGCACAACCCAATGAAAATATGAAAACAAAAGAAATTAAGAAGCTGAAAAGGTTTATTTTGTTGGGCATTGATGCTGTATTTTTTATCAGATAATAATTTTGCCGCAAAGGTAGATATTTTTTGCATACAAGGTAATAAATTCAGAGAAAAAATTTCAGAGAAGGTTTATGCAATCGTAATAACAATTTATTTTTTGTTATAGTGTTGTTTTTCAGTATTTTGTAGCCTCGAAGGGAATCGAACCCCCACCTAGAGAACCGGAATCTCTTGTTCTATCCATTAAACTACGAAGCCATTGAGCAAAGATAGAGAATAATATTATTGAGGTTTTAAAATTTACTTCAAGTTCAAAATAATTGAATCAGTTATAGAATTTAGCTTTTATAAAAAAAGCTAAATTTTAATACATTTGTAAAACAAAAATCTAAACCCGTGGATAATTTATTAATTGAAGAAACTGCAAATACTCCTAAAGTTGAGTTGAATGCTTCTGGAAAATCTCTACTTTTCAAGGGAAAATCTATTCCCGAAAACACCATAAAATTCTATACTCCAGTAAAAGCGTGGCTAGATGAGTATTTTAATTCTCCGGCAGCCGAAACCACATTAGATATTCACTTAGAATATTTTAATACCAGTTCGGCCAAAGTAATTATTGATATTCTTAAAAAGCTAGTTCAATTGCACAACAATGGAAATACTAAATTAACGATTGTTTGGAAGTACGATTCAAATGATTCTGATATGCAAGAAGCAGGAGAAGACATGATGAGTTTGCTGAAATTTGATTTTGAGTTTTTAGCTGTAGCAGATTAATAATGCTTTACCTTTTTAATGATAATCAAACCCAAAGGGCTGAAGCGCTCAAAGAAGTACGTTCTATTTTGATTAGTGCTTCATTTAATTTGTTTATCAATGAACACGTTAATGAAACCACTGGTTTTTTAGAAACACTAAACAAAGGTTTAGAAAATAGTAAAGGAGCCGTAATGATTCTTTCAGAAGAGTATGGCGATAAACTAAATTTTGAAAATGGAGAAGAACTTTCCTTTGCTGAGTATCAATTTAATCAGGTTATAAAAAGGTGTGCCATCAATCCAAACTTTAAATTATTTGTTTGGTATCCGCCTCATTTAGCCAAGAATTTACCTGACGAACAACAAATAAATTTTATTAATAAAATTAGAAATTCTTTGGGCAAAAACATGGTGTTTACCAATGTGTCCTCGCCCATAGAATTTGTTGACGATATAAGGTCATCTTTTGAAGAGCAAGAAACAAAGGCCTATGATTTAAAAGAAACTGAAGTGTTTTTAATTAGCAATCAACTCGACGAGAGCGAAGCCGAAGATGTGGCAGATATGCTTAGAGACATAGTTTCTACAGAAAACGTTAGCATTGTGCAAGACAGTGACATTGATTATTCTGAAATGTGTGCTCAACAAATTAAAAAAAGCAAATTGGCAGTTGTTTATTTTAAAACATCATCGGATTGGGCAGTTCCTTTTGCTCAAGAAATTTGGAAAAAAGTGGGCGGGGCCGATACCAAAACACCTATTCTTTTAATTGGAGATTCGGACCCCGATTACAACAAAGAAGTAAAACTAAGGGCACCCAAAGTAGTGTGTGTAATTGTGGATGGAATTTTAATTCCGCTAGAAATAAAAGTTCAATACGACAAAGCCAAAGAAGGTCTAATATTGTAAAAAAAAGATGGAACAAAAGTTTTGTCCTTATCCCGGCCTTAGGCCATTTAACGAAGAAGAATCTATTTTCTTTAAAGGAAGAGATACTCAGGTTTCTAAGGTAGTTAGCCTACTAGAAAAGAATAGATTTTTGATGATTACCGGTGCCAGTGGCGATGGAAAATCTTCCTTGACATACGCTGGCTTAATACCCAATGCCAGAGCGGGTTTTTTTAAGGCAAAATTTAATAATTGGCGAATAGCAGATTTTAGGCCGGAAAGAACACCACTAGAAAACTTAGTATACACACTTACTAAAGCGCTTCAAATTCCAAAACAAGAAATTGAGCAGGCCGTAAAGGCTGGTTTTTCTTCTTTGGTAAATCTTTATAAAAATAGCAAGTGGCACGTTGATTACCTTTCTGATGAATGGTTACTGGCAGACGAAA
>CAIMMJ010000084.1 GCA_903842515.1 uncultured Bacteroidota bacterium
GGCACTGATAAAAATACCTTTGCATTAAATAATATTTCTTTTTCATTAAACAAAGGTGAATCGCTTGGCATTGTTGGTGAATCAGGTAGTGGAAAATCAGTAATGATGTTGTCGGTTTTGGGCTTATTAAATAATTTAGAAACAAATTTTCCTAAAGGCGAAGTTTTATTTTTTCAAGAAAATAATACAGTTGATTTGTTAAAACTTGAAGAAAGAGAATTAAGAAAAATTAGAGGCAAAGGTATTTCAATGGTTTTTCAAGAACCAATGACTTCTTTTAATCCTGTAAAAAAAATTGGTCATCAAGTAGCCGAAATATTAGAGATACATGAGGAATTGTCTTTTAATGAAGCTCGACTAAAAACAATAGAATTTTTTGAAGAGGTAAAATTGCCCAACCCAGAAGTTTTATTCGAAAGGTATCCTCATGAATTAAGCGGTGGACAAAAACAGAGGGCAATGATTGCAATGGCTATTGCATGCAAGCCTCAACTATTAATAGCCGATGAGCCTACTACTGCCTTAGACGTAACTGTACAAAAAGACATTGTTTTACTGCTAAAAAACTTATCAGAAAAATACCAAATGGGCTTGATATTTATCAGTCACGATTTGGCTTTGGTAGGAGAGTGTACCTCAAAACTTTTAGTAATGTATAAAGGTAAATTGCTAGAAAGTGGTAATACACATGAAATTTTACAACACCCAAAAGCAGCGTATACAGAGGCTCTATTAAAATGCAGGCCAAGCGTAAATTTAAGCTTAGAGCGATTGCCAGTAATTTCTGATTTTATAAGTACTGAAAAAAAAGAAAAGGAAATTTCTACTAAAACATATCAAACAACGCACACCTTAAAAGAGTTAGTTTTAAGAGCAGATAGTTTAGATATACACTATCCAAATAATTCATCTTTTTTTTCTAAAAAAAAACAAAGTAGTGCTACCGTAAAAAATATTTCCTTTGATTTATTTAGCAAAGAAACGCTTTGTATAGTAGGGGAGAGTGGAAGCGGAAAAACCACAATAGCAAAAGCTGTAACGGGCTTGCTGCCTATATATTCTGGCACACTACAACTTTTTGAACATACATATTCCAACAAAAACCAATTAAAATACAATTCAAAAGTTCAAATGGTTTTTCAAGACCCTTATTCTTCTTTGAATCCTGCATTAAAAATTGGGAATTGCATTGTTGAAGCTATCCAAGTAAATAAGATATTTTTAGATAAAAAATCTCAACAAGATTATGCCTATTGGTTGCTAAACAAAGTGGGTTTAAACAACGAGGCTTTTGATAAATTTCCACATCAGTTTAGTGGTGGACAAAGGCAAAGAGTTGTAATTGCAAGAGCTTTATCTTGCAAACCAAAACTATTAATATGCGATGAAGCTGTTGCTGCACTTGATGTTTCGGTGCAAGCACAAGTTTTAAATTTACTTAAAGACTTACAAGAAGAATTTGGTTTTGCAAATCTTTTTATCACACACGATTTAAACGTGGCAAAATTTATTTCACAAAAAGTATTGGTGATGAAAAATGGCGAGATGATTGAATACGGGAGTACACATGACATTTTACAACACCCAAAAAATCCATACACAATAAAACTTCTAGAGGCAGTGCCTGTGTTATAGTTAATTTATTTTCCCAACAAAAACACACACATTTTTTTGTGAAGATCCGGAATGTTTTTTTTCCAACTCTTGATAGATTTTGTTTCTATAAACTCTTCCTCATTGGTAATTTCCATGGCAATGCAAAGTTTAATCTCATCAGAGGTATTTTCAATAATATCTTTAAGCAATTGATTGTTTCTAAACGGTGCTTCTATAAAAATTTGAGTTTGATTTTCTTTACTCACCAAAAAACTCATTGATTTTATTTTTTTTATTCGTTCAATTTTTTCTATTGGCACATAACCGTTAAAGCAAAAATACTGACCATTTAATCCCGAAGCCATTAACGACATTAAGATGGACGATGGACCTGTGAGCGGAACTACTTTTATATTTTGTTGGTGGGCTAAACTCACTGCAAGGCCACCAGGGTCGGCAACACCGGGAACACCTGCCTCACTCATTAAAAAAATATTGTTTCCTTTTTGAGTATGTTTTAAAAATTCAGAAATGTTATCGTTGGCATGTTTCCCAATTCCACAAAAAAAGCAATCGTCAAAATTTTGTTTGTATCCTATTTTCCTTAAAAATCTTCTTGCCGTTTTTAATTCTTCTACAATAAAATGTTTTGCATCCATCAAATTGTTTAAGGTAGAGTTGGGTAAGAAATTTATAGGTTCTTCGTTTCCCAAGCCCGAAGGCAACAGATAGAGTTTCCCTTTTGTTATTGCTTCCATTTTTTAAAGTTTTGTTTATAAAAACAAAAGCCCTGTGCATTAAATACACAGGGCTTTTATCTAGTTAAAAAGGGTAAATTATTTTTTACCTTTTTTGTTCACTAATTCTGCTAATTCAGAACCAGCTTTAAATTTAACCAC
Organism: uncultured Bacteroidota bacterium; assembly: GCA_903842515.1. GTDB lineage: Bacteria > Bacteroidota > Bacteroidia > UBA4408 > UBA4408 > CAIMMJ01. Next base: position 2,496 of record CAIMMJ010000084.1, read on the forward strand.
TTTTTTAGCAGCAATTTTAATCGTTTTTCCAGTTTGTGGGTTACGACCTTCTCTTGCACTTCTTTCAGCAACAGAGTAAGAACCAAATCCTACTAATGAAATTCTGTCACCTTTTTTTAATGCTCCTGAAACTGCCTCAATAAAAGCGTCTAAAGCTTTTTTTGCATCAGCTTTTGTTGAGCCTGTGCTTTCTGCCATTGCATCAACTAATTCTTGTTTGTTCATGTTTTTTTTAATTTTGTTGTTAGTAATTGTGTTAACGTTAGCAAATGTATATCAACACCGCATTATTGCAAGGATTTTTGTAAAAATATTTGCTTATTGTTAATAAAATCAAGGGTTTTGTTAATAACCACACTCTAAACAAGCTATTTTAGGCACTTTACAACATAAAATTGATAAAATATTATTCCAATTGAATACCATTTTCCCAGTTAAACCCTCTCAAAAACTCATCAACCTTCATTCTTTTCTTCCCTTCTAGCTGAAAAGATAACAAAGACAGCCATTTATCGCCTGATTTAACCCTTATAAATGTTTTATTATCCGATTGTGTGGTGCCTGCTTTAGTTTGGCCAAACTCATCATTTAAAATAGATGTTTCATATATTTTAAGTAAAAAAGTTTTTTCATTGTTTTTTAGTGTGCACCAAGCTCCCGGAAACGGACTTAGCCCTTTGCACATCAAATGAATTTTTTCTGCCGAATCAGAAAAGTTTATTTTACAATCTTCTTTAAAAATTTTTGGCGCAGGCTTTAATTCCAAACCTAAATTAACTTCTTCTTGAGAAATTGTATTTACCGTATTGTTCTTAATTGCATCAAGTGTTTTTACAACAAGTGCAGCACCTATTTCCATTAATTTATCATGCAGAATTCCAGCGTCCCAATTGTCTTCTATTTTTATTTTTTCTTGAA
>CAIMMJ010000085.1 GCA_903842515.1 uncultured Bacteroidota bacterium
ACAAGGATTTTCAGTCCTTTGCTCTACCAACTGAGCTAAGGCACCATCACTAACATTTCTGTTAATAGGGTTGCAAAAGTAGTTAATTTTAGGTTTGTTGCAACCATAACACCAATATTTTTTTTATTGCATTGATTATTAGAAATATGTTTTTTTTGTGTTCAGTAAAATCAACACTTTATTTAACTATATTTTAACTTGCGGAAACTATCAAGCAAGAAAAAGTTTCCATAGGTTTGCCAAAATTTAACCAATACATGTACAAATTTATAATAATCCTTAGCCTTTCACTAGTCAGCATAGGTTCTTTTGCCCAATCTAAATTTACCATTAGCGGAACAATAAAAGATGCTAAAAACGGAGAAACTCTTATTGGTGCTGGAGTTACCATCAAAGAAAAAAATGTTTCGGTTGTTTCCAATGTTTTTGGTTTTTATTCCATCACCGAGCCAGAAGGAACATATACCATAGTAATAAACTACATTGGTTACAAACCATACTCCAATCAAATAAAATTAGATAAGAACATTGTTTTAAATATAGAATTAGAAGAAAGCAGCAAAGAACTAAGCACCGTTGAAATAAAGGCAGAAAGTTCTGCAGATAATGTTAGAAAAATTGAAATGAGTGTTGCCAAATTGGATATTAAACAAATAAACAAAATTCCTGCATTATTAGGTGAAGTAGATATTGTTAGAGCAATTCAACTGTTGCCGGGTGTATCAACTGTTGGTGAAGGGGCTACAGGATTTAATGTAAGAGGTGGAAGCATAGATCAAAATTTAATTTTGTTAGACGATGCACCGGTTTATAATTCGGCTCATTTATTTGGATTTTTCTCTGTTTTTAATCCAGATGCTGTAAAAGATGTAAAACTTATAAAAGCCGGAATTCCCTCGCAGTATGGAGGAAGACTTTCATCAATTTTAGATGTAAGAAACAAAGATGGAAACAATAAAAATTATCAAGTAAATGGAGGTGTTGGTGTTATCTTTAGCAGACTAAGCCTAGAAGGTCCTATTATAAAAAACAAATCATCATTTATTTTGGCAGGAAGAAGAAGTTACTTCGATCAATTTTTCTTTTTGAGCAAAAATGCAAACATCAAAGACGCCACTGCCTATTTTTATGATTTTACCGGCAAGGCAAATTACATCATTAACGATAAAAACAGAATTTACATTTCGGGCTATAGCGGTAGAGATAAATTTGGCTTTGGTGGCGAAAATGGCTTTGGTTGGGACAATGGAAACTTAACAAGCACTTTCAGATACAATCATATCTTTAATAGGAAATTATTTTCAAACGTCTCTGCAATATTCAGTAATTACGATTATGCCATTGGCGTTGGAGATAATTTTGATGGATTTTCATGGAAGGCAAACATTATAAATTATTCTATCAAGCCAGAATTCACCTATTATTTAAACGATAACAATACTATAACTTTTGGTGGTCAATCTACTTACTATACATTTAACCCCGGCAAATTTATTTTCTACAGCAAAGGCGAAAGAAGAGAGATTGGAGATAAAAATAAATATGCCCTCGAAAATGCATTGTATGCCGGAAATGAACAAAAAATAAATTCTGTTTTTTCGCTGCAGTACGGACTTAGATTTTCAAACTTTAATTACATAGGCCCGGGTACGGCATATTTCTTTAAGGATACCGTTTCTATTTATGCACGAGAAAATACAGGAAGTAAAGATTACGGAAAAAATGAGGTGATAAAATCATACAATAATTTAGAACCAAGATTCTCAGTAAAGGCCGAGATAAATGAATACAGCTCCATTAAAGCAAGTTACAACAGAACAGCTCAGTACATTCACTTAATATCAAACACTACAGCTTCTACACCTTTTGATGTTTGGACACCCAGCACAAACAATATACTACCTCAATTATCTGATCAAGTGGCATTGGGATATTTTAAGAATTTTGGAAAAGACGAAATGTTTGAATCCTCTGTAGAAGTTTATTACAAAGACATGCAAAATCAAGTTGACTATGTGGACGGAGCAGATCTTTTTTTGAATAAATTACTGGATGGTGAAGTGATTAATGGCATAGGACGAGCTTATGGTGCAGAATTTTATCTTAAAAAATCGAGTGGAAAATTTACGGGATGGGTAAGTTATACTTTAGCTCGTTCCGAAAGAAAAACTGGTCAAATCAATAACGGTAATTGGTATCCCGCTAGATTTGATAGAACTCACAACCTAAATATTATTGCCAGTTATGATATAAACAAAAGACTTAGCCTTTCGAGTAATTTCGTAATTTCAACAGGTACTCCTGCAACATTTCCAACCAATAGATTGGAAGTCCAAGGCTATGTTATCCCTCACAATGTAGATAATTTCAGAAACAATACAAGAATTCCCACCTACCACCGCTTAGACATTTCAGCAACTTACCAACTTAAAAAACTATTTAAAGATAAATATGAATCAAATATTGTTCTTTCGGTTTACAATGTTTATGGAAGAAAAAATCCATTTAGCATTTAT
>CAIMMJ010000086.1 GCA_903842515.1 uncultured Bacteroidota bacterium
AAGTATAGACATACGACGTTACAAACGCTTAAGAATGTTTGTACATGCCGAAGCATTTAAAGAAGAGAGCATAAAAAAAGGTGAACTGCGATTCTTTATGAGAGTGGGTACAGACTTTGACCAAAATTACTATGAAATTGATTTGCCCTTAAACTTTACTCCTTGGGGAACAACAGACCCGGCAGGAATTTGGCCTGTAGACAATGAGGTAGATTTGGAATTTTCGCGGCTGTTAAACGCAAAATTAGCGAGGAACAACAGCAGTTTCGACATTAATCAAAGGTACTTGTACAACGATCCATCCAATCCTGATGGAAATATTTACGTAGTAGGAAATCCAAATTTGGCCAGTGTAAAAACAATAATGGTTGGAGTTAGAAATCCAAAGAAAATTGGCTTTCAGGATAAAACCGATGATGGACTGGCAAAATGTGCCGAAGTGTGGGTGAACGAACTTAGGTTAACAGATTTTGATCAAAAAGGCGGATGGGCAGCAAACGCAAGAATACAAGCCAAGATGGCCGATTTTGCCGACGTTACCCTAACAGGAAATATTAGGACTCAAGACTTTGGCGGATTAGAGCAAAAAATAAATGAACGAAGCCAAGAAAATTCTTTTTTATATGATTTTAGTTCAACAGTTCGCCTACAAAAGTTTTTACCTTCTAAATACAATTTTAATATTCCTATGTTTTTTGGATTTTCCGAAGGATTTATCAATCCAATGTTCGACCCATTAAACCCCGATATTCCATACAGGCAATCTTTACAAAGCATTGAGGATGCTAATAAAAGAGATGAAGCAAGAAGAATAACGCAAGATTATACAAAGCGGAAAAGCTTAAATTTTACCAATGTAAAAAAAGACAAAGGACAAGGTGCAAAAGACTCTCATTTTTATGACATAGAAAATATAACATTGAGTTATGCTTACACAGAAATTTTTAGAAGAAACATAAACATCGAAAATAATACAGCTCAAAATCATAAAGCTGCAGTGGCATACAACTTTAACACAAACCCAAAAACAATAAAACCTTTTGCAAAAATTAAAGCGTTAAAATCCGACTATTTTAAATTGCTCACCGACCTGGCAATAGGAACAATGCCTTCAAGACTTTCATTTAGAACTGATGTAGAGAGAAACATAATAGAAACTAGAGCACGAAATATAGAAAATCCTAACTTTAGAATTAATTCCTTTTTTGATAAAAAGTTTAACATGAATAGGATGTATGATTTTAAATACGACCTCACTAAATCGCTAAACTTTGACTATACTGCAACTAACACCAGTAGGATTGACGAACCACAAGGAAGGATAGATACCACAAAGTTAGACCCCATAAATAATCCGGGATATACCAAAAGAGATTCTGTAATTGCCAATTTAAAAAGAGGAGGTAGAACAACGGCCTTTCATCAAACAATTAATGCCAATTACACCGTGCCATTTTCAAAATTCCCTCTTACCAATTGGATAACATCTAGTTTAAAGTATACCGCAAATTTCGATTGGATTTCTGCTCCTCCAAATATTATTAGACAGCAAGCTTTAGGAGATTCTGTAGCCATTGCCAATACAATTACAAACTCAAATCAAAAAACAGGGAATATAAATTTTGCATTTAATACTCTTTACAATAAATCTAAATTCCTGAAGAAAATAAATAGTCCTCCACCAAAAAAGGAGAAACCAAAAAAAACTAAAGAAGAACTAGAAAAAGAAAAGGCTGCTAAAAAATTAATGACCAAAGAACAAAAACTTGCATTAAAAGCAAAAGAAGATTCTATAAAAAAAGCCGAGAAAGTTTTAGACCCAATTATAGTAAACGGCTTAAAGTTTATTATGATGCTAAAAACAGCTTCAGCAAATTATAGCGAAGGCAGAGGTACCAGTTTGCCCGGATATTTGCCTGCTACCAAAGTTTTTGGATTAAGCGATGTAAATTTCTCTAGGTCTTCAGCACCAGGAATTCCATTTGTATTGGGCGACCAAAGCAATCAAATTCTTAAAAATGCAAATGAATTTGGCTGGGTAACAAAATCATCGCAAATAAATACTTTTTTTACCCGTAGTTACAACTCCAATTTTACAGGAAAAGTTTCTTTAGAGCCTTTCAAAGATTTTAAAATAGAATTAAACTGGTCTAGAATTGCTACAAAAAACAATACAGGAATTTATAAATATGACCCCATTACCGGCCAATACACAATAAATAGCCCCAACGAAACCGGAAGTTATAGCATATCAATTATCTCTATTGGTACAGCATTTGTAAAAGAGGACAAGCTCACCAAATCATCTGCGGTGTTTTCTCAGTTTCTAGAAAACCGCAAAGAAGTTTCAAAATCTATTGCAGAAGGAAGAGGATTAACTTCAAATAATATTGTGGACAGCACAGGATATTATGATGGCTATGGAAAAACACAGCAAGATGTATTGATTCCTGCATTTTTTGCCGCTTACACAAAAACCCCAATAGGTGAAGTTCCATTAGATTTCTTTAAACAAATGCCTAAACCAAATTGGAGATTAAACTACGATGGATTGGCAAAACTAGAAGCTGTTAAAAAATACTACAAAACCTTAGTGGTTTCTCATGCATATCGTTCTACATTTAGCATTGCATCCTACACCACCAATCAGTTTTTTGTGAGCGATGGAAATGGAAACAGCACCAAAAGAGATTTAAAAGAAAACTATTTGCCACAAAAAGAAATTCAAGTTGTAACATTATCTGAGCAACTTTCGCCTTTGATTGGCTTTGATGGAACAATGCAAAATAGCTTAGTAACAAAGCTAGAATTAAAACGAGACAGAAATATTTCATTAAGCATGGCAAACAGTCAAATAACAGAATTGCGAACCAATGAAATTGTAACAGGTGTTGGCTATAAATTTAAAGATGTAATTCCACCTTTTAGCAAAAGATTTGGGTGGAACTTAAAAAGCGATTTAAACTTAAGGTTAGATGTTTCTTTTAGAAGAAACCAAACAACCATTAGGCAAATAGAATCGGAAATAAATCAAATTACCGCAGGCCAAAATGTTGTTTCAATAAGAATGAATGCAGATTATGTAATAAACCAACGGTTAAATATTAGGTTGTTTTACGATAGAATAATGAATACCCCGTTAGTTACTACAACATTTCCAACCAGCAATTCAAATATTGGAATTCAGTTAAGGTTTACAATTGCTCAATAAATTATTTAAAAGGCTTAGTAAAAATTAAATCAAAATTTTACATTTGCGAGCAATTAAAATAAATAAAACATGAATTTTCCAGAAAACTTAAAGTACACAAAAGATCACGAGTGGGTATTGATTGAAGGAAATACCGCCACCATAGGAATTACAGATTTTGCCCAAGGAGAACTGGGAGATATTGTATATGTAGAAATTGAAACTGAGGGAGAAACCCTGGCAAGAGAAGAAGTTTTTGGAACTGTTGAGGCTGTAAAAACTGTTTCGGATTTATTTATGCCATTAAGTGGAAAAGTATTAGAGATCAATCCAAACTTAGAAGCCAATCCCGAAAGTGTAAATACAGATGCTTACGGTTCTGGTTGGATGATAAAAATCTCCGTTGACAACACAGCAGAGTTAAACGACTTATTGGATTCAACTGCATACAAAGCATTAATTGGTCATTAGTATAAATGATTGTTATCAACTACCTGAGGCCCATTATGTGGGCCTTTTTTATTGCACTTTTATGTGGCATGCCCGGCAAAGACATTCCCCAAATTTCTTGGTTAGAATGGATTTCATTTGATAAGTGGGTGCATTCAGGCATGTTTTTTATTCTTTACTTTTTATGTATTAAATCTTACATAAAAGCGAAGCATGCTGCCAGCCTAAAATCTTCCATTTTTATATCCTTTGCTATTGCCTGCATTGGCTATGGAGGCATTTTAGAAATATTACAAGGAACTTTATTTATTGACAGAAGCGCCGATCTTTCAGATTTTATTGCAAATTCTTTTGGAGTGTTTGCTTGCTACTTTTTCTTGAAACAACGTTTTTCACTTCATCAAAAAGTGTGAACTAAATTATATAGTTCTCATTATAAGTAAAATTTTAACTTTGCATCGCCCAACACATTGGCAACATGAAAAAATCTATATTAATTCTATTTCTATTTTTTACCGCTTCTGCATTTTCTCAAACAACAAATTGGAGTTTAAAGCAATGTATTGAGCATGCACTTAAAAACAATTTACAAGTAAAGCAAGCTGAATTTAACAAAGATGTTTCGGAACAAAACTTATTGCAAACCAAAGCAAACGTTTTACCCAACCTTTCATTAAATGCCAGTAACTTCTATAATTTTGGACAAACAATTGACCCATTCACAAACAGGTTTGCTACTTCTCGTGTGAGGAGTGATAGATTTTCTTTGCAAACCGGAATGAACATTTTTAATGGATTTCAGCAATACAATTCTATCAAACAAGGTGAATTAAATTTGTTTGCCTCCAAGCAAGATTTAGATAAAATAAAAAATGATATTGCACTAAGTATTGCCAGCTCTTATTTGCAAATATTGTTTGCCATTGAGCAATTAAAAAATGCTCAAAATCAAACCACCATAACCAAACAACAAATAGACAGAGCCAATCGCTTGCTGGAAGCCGGAAGCGCTGCAAAAAATATTTTATTGGATTTGCAAGCTCAGTTGGCCAACGAAGATTTATCCGTAATTAATGCTCAAAATCAATTAGACATATCTTATTTGAATCTTGCGTTGCAGCTAGATTTAAAATCTACACAAGATTTTAGCATAGAAATTCCTGAACTAGCAGACCCTACCAGCGAATTAATTACAGCTAACGCAGATTATATATACACTACAGCAATTGGTAACCAACCGGCAGTTAAAAGCTCAGAAACAAGAATAAAGGTGGCAGAAAAAGGAGTTAACATTGCACAAAGTGGTTTGTATCCTACAATTAGCATTGGAGGTTCGCTGGGCACAGGATATTCCGGATTGGCACAAGATGTTATTGGTTATCAAAATCAGCAGTACGTAATTGGACAAACGTTGTTAGGTGAAAGTGTTTATACTACTCAGCAAATTCCAATTTTTGAACCTACAAAATATTCTAAACAATTGAACAGCAATTTTAATCGTTCTTTTGGTTTTCAACTTTCATGGTCACTTTTTAACGGATTAAATAATTACACAAACATCAACAGAGCAAAACTAAATTTCGAGATTTCTAAGAATAATTTAGAACAAACAAAAAGAGATTTAAAACAAACTATTTTTAAAGCATACAATGATGCTGTTGCAGCGCTTAAAAAATACAATGCCACAAAAACAGCTTTTACTGCCTCTGAACTTGCTTTTAATAATACAAAAACAAGATTTGATTTAGGTGTTGTAAATAGTTTTGAATTTAATGATTCTAAAAACAAATTAAATCTTGCCAAATCAAACTTGAATCAAGCAAAATTTGATTACATTTTTAAGGTAAAAATTCTCGATTTTTATCAAGGCAAACCTATCACACTTTAATTAAATAAAATTGAAAAAGAAAACTAGAAATATTATTTTAATTAGTGCAGGAGTACTAATTTTATTTTCTTTTATAGCCAAAAAGGCGGGCTGGATTGGCAAAGAAGTTGGATTTGAAGTAAACACTCAAAAAGTAGAATTAAAAACAATT
>CAIMMJ010000087.1 GCA_903842515.1 uncultured Bacteroidota bacterium
ATCCAAAGTTTTGGAATTAATAGTGTGGGAGTAAAAGGAAGTTTTGACTCTAAAAACTTTAATGAATTTGCATCAAAATTATATGGAACATCCTGTTTTCTTATTCTTGTTTTTAGTGTTCTTCCTTTATTACTTTTGTGCTTTACCTCTAAAAATCCAATATTAGAATCAACATAAGTGCGGTGTCTTATTTTATAACGGTTTAATTTTCCGTTGTGGTGCTGCAAATACAAATCAAAGTTTTGTGTATCGTAATAAAGGGTTTCATAGTAAGACAACACTTTATTGTTTACTTGTAAAACTCTGTAATTGCCCTTTAAGGTGTTTAGTATTTTTGATAAATTAGAAGCATGAAAAACAAATTTTGTGTCTGTTCTATCCATCAATTTTACGCCCTCCATTTGATCCAAGGCAATGGAAGAAAAAAGGTTAACGATATCTTTTTCTGTATTAGTGAGCAAGTTAAAACTGATAGGTATATTTATTTACTTTCTTTAAATTTCCTTTTGCATCAAAGGTTTTCTTTTCAATTTTTAACCCTTTGGCGTCGTAAAAATATTTAGCAACTTTTGTAAGCACATTTTTGCTGTTGTAAAAACTTTCTTCCAGCTTTTGTCCGGCATCGTTGTGTTTTACAACACGTCTTTCTTTTAATTTAGACTTGGAGTCGTAGCTATTTTCTTCTGTTATATCTCCAATTTTATTTCGGGTATATTTATGTATGCTTTTTAATTTTCCTATTTTATCAAACTTATGTTCTTCTATTATTTCGCCGTTAGCGTCATAAAATTCTTTTGTTTGAGCAATAGAAATATTGTTTTTTATTTCCATTTCTGTTGCACCTTTTACTTTGTTTTTTGCTAATGTAGTTTTACTTTGAGAAAAACAGCTGTGTGCAAGAACAAAAAACAGCAGTAGTGTTGATAGGCATTTATTCATGTAGAACAGTAATTTTAGAGGAGTATGAAATACCGGTTTCGTTGTTTATTATGTTTAAAAAATAACAGCCGTTGTCTAAATTAACATCCAATCCAGAATTTTTTACGGTTGAATTTAGGATTCCACTCTCTACTAATTTTCCATCTACCCCATAAATGAAATAATTTGCTGCATTAAAATTTTGAAAACTATTTGAGTAGATTTTATTTGAAAGTGGATTGGGGTAAATAGTTAATGGCTGTTTTTTTTGCATATACTCCTTAGTAGAATTGAATGTTCCGTTGCTTTTTAAAAGCGAAACATAAATATCCAATGTTCCTGTTCTTTTGTCTTGAAACGAAAAAATAGATCCTCCATTTCCATCGCTACAATTTTTTGCATTGGTTTGATTTCCAGTTGCATCACTCACAACTGTTCCGCCTACATTCCATAATTGATTTCCAGCTGTATTTATTTTTTGTGCGTAAACGTCCCAACCGTTAAGGGTAGAATCTTGCCAAGTAATTATTGCAGATTGATTTCCTGCGCCAATAATATTAGGGTTTACTTGCTCTCTGCCCGGCGTAGAAATTATATAACCATTGGCATCCCAAATAGTGCTTCCACTTGCATTTACCAATTGAGTATAAATGTTATTAAAAACATTTCTCTCATCTTTCCATGATATTATTATGCCATTGCTTAGCCCATCGGTTGTGGCATCAATTGCGGATTGATTACCTGTTGCATTGCATACACTTACTCCGTTTGAAGTCCATTGAACTGCTCCTGATGCATTAATTCTTTGGCAGTACACATCAAAATCTAGAGCACTTCTTTTGTCTTGCCAAACAATGTAAGCACCGCCCGCATTATCAGGTTCAATCTTTGGATTGGATTGTGTGTTTACCCGTGTGCAAACCGAAACCCCATTTAATGCCCAGACTGCAGTTCCTATTGGGCTTATTCGTTGAGAATAAATATCATAGTCTGCGCCATTTCTTCTGTCTTGCCAGCAAACAATAATGCCACCTGCAATGTCTCTAATTAATCTAGGATTAATTTGTTGTCCTAAGCTATTGCAAACAGCAACTCCTGTGCTTGCCCATTGGAGAGTGCCATTTGCATTTACTTTTTGTGCATAAATATCGGCTGAACCATTAATAGAATCTTCCCACACTGCAAAAAAACCGTTGTTTCCGTCTTCAATAATTCTAATTCCGGTTTGCGAAGCGGCTTTTTGCACAATTGGAATTCCATCTGCTGCCCATAAAGCATTGCCCAAGGAATCGAATCGTTGAGCATAAATATCTCTGTTTCCATTTCTTAAATCTTGCCAACAAACAATTGCTCCACCAACATTATCCTTGCAAATAAATGGAGTTTTTTGGTCGGCGGCATTTGTACAAACAGCCACACCGTTGTTGTTCCAGGCCATGTTTCCATTTGCTTTTACTCTTTGTATGTATACATCGGCAATTTTATTGGCAGTATCGGTTCTAAAATCTGACCAAGTTACAATTGCACCACCCTTTCCATCGCTTATTATTCTTTGCTCTTGCTGGTCGTTTACTTCTGTGCACATGGGTGTGTTTACTGTTGTATTTGAAACCCATTGACAAAATGCAGAAGTAGTTAATAAAATTTGAATTGAAAGTAATGTTAAGATTTTGTTCACTTATTGTTAAGTTTTTATGCAAATATATTCTTTTAGATTAAACAAAGAATTCTAATGATTTATAAACATGGCGTTGAGTTTTTATTCGTGCTTAAATTTTAATTTTTAAGACAGACTCACTCCGTATTTTTATGTGTGAGGCAGGTATTTTTGCACATAAAATTTAATGTATTAATCTAAAAAATAAGAAAAGTTAAAAACCCAACTTAATAACTTTATAATGGACATTAGATGTTGAATTTTCTAATACCACAAAGTAAATGCCGGGCGAAAATTTTGTAAAATCTATTTCGCTTGAATGTAATCTTGCATTTTCAATTTGAGTTCCGCTGCTGTTAAAAATTTTATACTGGTACGATTCAACTAATTCTAAATTATTAAAATGCAATTTTTCGTTTACAGGATTATTGATAGAAACTAATGTATTTTCTCTTTTGGTAGTTGCAACCACAAAATCGCACTCTACTGAAGTGTTTTTATTAAATAAGCCCAAGGCATTTTCTTGGTAACAACGCAAGTTACCGCCTTCATTTGCATCTATGCTTGCAAGACAATTGTCAAAAGGCAAAAAATAATAGTTAAGAGAACCTATTTTTTCTACTATAGTATCCACAATTACGTTTCCTAAATTGGAGTTGTATTGGTAGTTGATTTTCTTGAATTTTAATTGATTTCCGTTTACCGAAATGCTTCCTGTATCCACAACAACAATCCTAGCCGAATCGCAAAAATTAAAAGTACTTGGTTTAGCCATTGCCCATGAATCGCCAATGTTTGAATTAAAATTATACAAAGTGTCCCAATTAGAATTGTTTCTTATAAACACTATTTCATTTTGTTCAAATGTATATTCATGTCCAATAACAACATCAATTGCTTGACCATTTAATAAGTCAACACCAATTCTTCTTTTTTGAAGTTTGTTGCACACATCAGAACCTATAATTGTATCGCCAACGTTTATAATTTTTACATAAGCACTTACCGGTGTGCCACTCATAAAAGAATAGTGCCATTGAGCTTGCGGTGGCGCCCAATTTTGTGCAAAACAATAATTGACAGAAAAATAAAAAAGTAAACCAACTAAATATTTTGCGATTGTTTTCATTTATAAATGGTGTTGATGTTTAACAAAACTAACAAAATTTTGGATATAATATACAGAAAGTACATTTTTAAATTAATGGTAAAAACAAAAAAGCCCCGAAAAATTCGAGGCTTTTGTAAATTGTTTCAAAATAATTAATTGCTACTTACCAATGTTTTGGATTTTCTTTTTCTTTCGTTTTCATCCAAAATAATTTTTCTCATTCTTATTGATTTTGGTGTGATTTCTACGTATTCGTCTTCTTGAATGTATTCCATGGCTTCTTCTAGAGAAAATTTAACTGCCGGTGCAATTCTCATTTTTTCGTCGCTTCCAGAAGCTCTCATGTTGGTAAGCTTTTTGGTTTTGGTAACGTTAATTACTAAATCATCTGGACGGGTGTGTTCACCAATAACTTGTCCGCCATAAATTTCTTCTCCCGGATCAACAAAAAATGACCCTCTGTCTTGCAGCTTGTCAATAGAATAGGCGATGGCAGTTCCCAATTCCATAGAAATTAATGAACCAGAAATTCTTCCGGCAATATCGCCTTTCCAAGGTTGGTATTCTAAAAATCTGTGAGCCATTACAGCTTCACCTGCAGTAGCAGTTAGGATATTGTTTCTTAAACCAATTATGCCTCTTGATGGAATAGTAAATTCTAAATGTATTTGATCTCCTTTAGGCTCCATAATTAACATCTCGCCTTTGCGTTGGTTTACCTGCTCAATTACTTTGCCGGCAACGGGCTCTGGAACATCAATGGTTAATGCTTCAATTGGTTCGCATTTTCTTCCGTCTATCTCTTTTATCAATACCTGTGGCTGACCAACTTGCATTTCAAATCCTTCTCTTCTCATGGTTTCTATAAGCACAGATAAGTGAAGAATGCCACGGCCAAAAACTAAATAGCTGTCTGCAGAATCAGTTTCTTGAACTCTTAAGGCCAGATTTTTTTCTATTTCTTTAAACAACCTGTCTCTTAAATGCCTTGAGGTTACAAACTTTCCGTCTTTGCCAAAAAATGGTGAATTGTTTATGCAAAACAACATAGACATGGTGGGTTCATCAATATTTATTGCCGGCAAACCTTCGGGGTTTTCAAAATCGGTAATGGTATCTCCAATCTCAAAATTTTCAATTCCTGTTAACGCACAAATGTCTCCACACACCGCTTCTTGCGCCGGAATTTTACCCAAACCTTCGAACGTAAAAATTTCTTTTAATCGGGTTTTAATAATTGTGCCGTCTCTTTTAACCATAGAAACAGGCATATTGGGCTTTAGTGTTCCTCTTACAACCCTGCCTACTGCAATTCTTCCTATGTATGCAGAATAATCTAAAGAAGTAATTTGCATTTGAGGTGTTCCTTGATTTACAGGTGCTGCAGGAATATTCTCTAACACACAATCTAAAAGTGGAGTTATGTCTTCGGTTGGTTTATTTACGTCATCACTCATCCAGCCTTGCTTAGATGAACCGTAAACTGTGGCAAAATTTAATTGTTCCTCTGTTGCTCCTAGGTTAAAAAACAAATCAAACACTTGTTCGTGCACTTCGTCGGGTCTGCAATTTGGCTTGTCTACTTTGTTAATTACTAAGATTGCTTTTTTACCTAAAGCAAGTGCTTTTTGCAAAACAAAACGTGTTTGAGGCATTGGACCTTCAAAAGCGTCAACTAACAAAAGCACGCCATCGGCCATGTTTAATACACGTTCTACTTCGCCACCAAAATCACTGTGGCCCGGCGTATCAATGATGTTTATTTTTACATCTTTGTAAGTAACTGAAACGTTTTTAGAGAGAATAGTAATTCCTCTTTCTCTTTCTAAATCGTTGTTGTCCAGTATAAGTTCGCCTGTACTTTGATTGTCTCTGAATAATTTACATTGGTGAAGAATTTTATCTACCAATGTGGTTTTGCCATGGTCAACGTGAGCAATGATGGCAATGTTTCTGATTAATTGCATTAATTTTTTTTAAGGCCGCAAAGGTAGTATTAATTAATGAAATAAAGGCTATAAAAATGTCTTTATTAAAGATATGGTAACAGACCAAAAAATTGTAGAAGCAAACATGTAGGCAGTTATTTTCTTTTTGTCTTTAAAATACCTCACCGCCAAAAAGCAGCCAAATGGAAAAGAAAGGAACAAGGGGGTAACAGCAGAAATGCCTAATAATCCAAATTTTCTTTTGATGTTTACCACTAAGCGATTAGAAAAAGTAAATTTCTTTTTTACCTTTTCTTTTGGTTTAAAAATTCCCCATTTGTGGAGCATTTTTAAGAGCACATCGCTTAAATTAACAAATACAAAGGAACCTATACAGCCACCAAGTGAGGTTGTTGTAATAGATTTAAGCACAGAAAACTTGTAGACAAATGAAAGTGGAATGCCACCAATTCCCATTTTAACTGAGCTTAACAAGATTACAGAAAGTATTTCTAGGAGCTCTTTCAAAATTTTTTTTTTATTATCTAAACAATAAGTTGCGTTCAAAGTTTCATTATTTTTTTAATAATACCAATATTTGCAAACTTATTTAACGCTTTAAAAACACAAGGAAACATAAATTATAAAAATGAGAGTAATAGAGCACCTGAACAAAGCGAAAGGAAAAACTTTGTTTTCTTTTGAAATTTTGCCTCCTCTAAAAGGAAAAAGTATTGATTCTATCTACGAAAGTATTGATCCACTTTTAGAGTTTAACCCAAATTTTATTAACGTTACTTACCACAGAGAAGAATACATATATAAAAAACGTGAGGGTGGATACTTAGAAAAAGTTACCATAAGAAAAAGGCCGGGAACAGTTGGAATTTGTGCGGGTATTATTAATAAATATAAAATTGATGCCGTTCCGCATATTATTTGTGGCGGATTTTCAAGAGAAGAAACAGAAAATGCCTTATTGGATTTGCAATACCTTGGCATTGATAATGTTTTGGCTTTGCGTGGAGATGCCATAAAAACAGAAACAACCTTTGTTCCCGAACCTGGTGGAAATAAATATGCAGTTGAACTGGTGGAGCAAATTATACAAATTAACAAAGGAGAATTTTTAGACGGCGAAAAATTTGAAGCGTCTACTCACCCATTTTGCATTGGCGTAGCAGGCTATCCCGAGAAACATTTTGAAGCACCAAATTTTAAGGCTGACCTAAATTATCTAAAAGCAAAAGTTGATGCCGGTGCAGAATACATAGTAACGCAACTCTTTTATGACAACTCTGCTTATTTTAGATTTGTTGATGCATGTAAAAATGAAGGTATAAACGTTCCCATAATACCCGGATTAAAACCAATTGTAAACAAAAAACAACTCACTGTTTTACCTAAAATTTTTAACATTGATATTCCATTTGAATTGTATGAATTAATGGACGCTGCCCAAACAGATGCCCAAGCAAAACAAATTGGCATAGAATGGGGAATTGCTCAAAGCAAAGAACTTATTGCAAAAGGTGTTCCTTGCTTGCATTTTTATACGATGGGAAAATCAGAAGCTGTGAAATCCATTGCAAAAGCAGTGTTTTAAAAAATTCTTACAATTTTTACAAACGAATTTTTAAAAAAAGGTTCTTCTAAGCTACTTTCCATTACACCTTTTTTTGTGGAAGCATGAATAAAAAGAATTTCTGTTTTTTTTACGTGTGAAATTATTCCCACGTGGTTTACTTCTTTACTTTTATTTTTGGAGGTATTAAAAAAAATTAAATCTCCGGCTTTGCAATCATCAAGAGCAATTTCTTTTCCTGCATTTTGCTGTTCTACAGATTTTCTGGGCAATTCTATGTCTGCTTTTTTAAAACTATTTTTTACCAATCCGGAACAATCAATTCCTTTTTTATCATTTCCACCATATTTATACGGGGTTCCTGTGTATGATTTTGCTTCGGACAACACAACATTTGCAATTTTTGAACTTTCGCTTTTTTCTGTTTTACTTTTTTCTGCCCTTTTAAAAATACCGCACGACGAAATAAAAATTGACATCAAGCAAATTATGATTTCTTTTGTAAAAAAATATTTTTTAAGAGATAGTGAAGCCATTATCACAAATTAAAGTTTTTTTTACGTTTTAGTAGATAGAGTTAAGTATTAGTTAAGCACAACACAGTGTTAAAAAAATGAATGAAGTAAAAAATAAATCAAGTTATTATTTAGCTGCAGTTGTTGCATTCTTTATTTGGGGCGTTTTTAGTTTGGCTCTAAAGTCAATTTCAGCATTTCCTTCCTTAGATATTTTGTACTACAGAATATTTTTTGCTGCCACCATTCTAAGTGTTTTTAACCTTGCATTCAGCAGGAAAAAAATACAAATAGAAATTACTAATTGGAAAACCAAAACAAAAATTGAGAAGAAAAATACACTTTTCTTTACACTAATAGGCGGAATTTTGCTTACCGTAAATTGGTTTATATTTATTTACGTAACTAACCACATCAGCATAAAAGCGGCCGCATTTGCTTATATAATTTGTCCATTAATTACTACACTCTTAGCCGCTATTTTATTAAACGAAAAACTAAAAAAATTTCAGTGGATAGCAATAGGTATTATTTTTTGTAGCTGTGTTTTGTTGGGTTTCTTTTCTCCATACGATGCTTTGTACAGTTTAATTGTGGCCATTACCTATGCTTTGTATCTTATTTCGCAGAGAAAAAACCAAGGATTAAATAAATTGTTGGTACTAAATATTCAAATGATATTTGCGGCCTTAGTAATTCTTCCGTTTTTCCCCTTGTTTGTTTCAGACATATTAAAAACGGATTTCTTTTTTTTGATGATTGCATTAATTGCAATATTATTTACAATAGTTCCGCTTCTGCTTAATCTCTATGCCTTAAACGGTTTAAACTCATCTACCATTGGAATTTTGTTGTACATTAATCCAATAGTAAATTTTTTTGTGGCATTTTTTTATTACCACGAAAAAACTTTTTGGTACCAATGGGTTGCTTATACTTTGGTAATTTTTTCTATTTTGCTTTACAATCAAAAGATAATAAGGGGCTTAATTAGTTGAGCCTCAAAAAGTCGTTTTGTAATTTTTTCAATTGGGCTTTGCCCAACTTTCTCAGCGAAGCTAAACCCATTCACTTCTTTATTCATAATGTAATTTTTTTTTTAAAGGTATTCATGAGTTCGCTTCGCTAAGTTATTCATCATTATTTTTATTCATTAAGGAATTCATGAGGTCGCTTCGCTTAGTAGTCTTGAAACAAAGAAGTAAACAAGAAATTCGCCGCGGCGAACAAGG
>CAIMMJ010000088.1 GCA_903842515.1 uncultured Bacteroidota bacterium
GTCAGGAGGAAAAGATAAAATGGAGCCTTGTTCGCCGCGGCGAATTTCTTGTTTACTTCTTTGTTTCAAGACAAAGAAGTGAATGGGTTTGGGCAAAGCCCAATTGAAAAAATTACAAAACGACTTTTTGAGGCTCAACTATTTAATGATAAAGGGAATGTTTCAAAATCTTTTTATACTTTATCTATACTAGCAATAATAGTGTTGGTATAGAATATTAAAATAGACTTTTAAGAGTTCTTTATTAAATTATCAGTTATAAAATTTTTAGAGTATTCTTTAATCATGTTTCTAACTGTTTTAAACTGCTCAAAAATTTCTTCTTCAGTTCCTACTGCTTTTGCAGGATCAGGGAAATTATAATGAAATTTTTTTGCTTTTGACGGAAAGTAAGGACAGCGTTCTTTGGCGTTGTCGCAAACTGTTATAATATAATCAAACTCTATATCTGAATATTCGCTAATGTTGTTTGATGTGTGATTAGAAATATCAATACCATCATCTTTCATGACGGCAATGGCTTTAGGATTTAAGCCATGAGTTTCTACACCAGCACTAAATACTTTTGCGGTTTTACCTGCAAAATATTGCAAATATCCTTCTGCTATCTGGCTCCGGCAACTATTGCCTGTGCAAAGCACTAAAATTTTTTTCATCTGTCTATTTTTACAACACTTATAAAAATCCAAAGTAAATTAATGAGGGTAAACCTGGCATCAAAACCGTAGCAATAGTTTAAACCAATTATGGCAAGCAGAATTAGTAAAAAACGTTTATGTCTGCCTAAATATTCAAGCGTCTGTTTCATACGATTAACAACAGCCTCCTCCTGGCGTGCAAGATGATTTGCTTGTTTCTATAGTTGCTAGTTGAAGTTTGATTTTAGTTGGTGGTATTCCGCAGTTGTCTTTTGCCAAACAATTGGTTTGTTTTGCAGTGAGCAAAAAGTTTTGGTCATTAAAATCTAATCCGTATTTACCAATTGTGTCGGATTGATATTCTACTTCAATTTCTAAATCTTCGTCATTAAAAAGTTTTTCAGAAAGTGCAATAATTCCCTCTAATTTTTTGGCTTCTAGCTTATGGTTAACGTCTTCTGCCACCCATAGTTGAAAATTTACAACTTTTTCTGTTCTTACTGTTCCGCCGCAGTCTATAAAGTTTTTGGTTATTAGTCCTGCTTCAGTAATATGAAAATGTTTGGGGACAAATGTTCCATTGGGTAGAACAAAATTAACTGAATTTAAATTGCTCAAGTGTTTTTTAAATGTTGATAGTTTCATTGGTTTATGATTTATTTTTTTTGTGCACTGGATTAATTTATTTATAATTTACATTAGCAACAATTCCTTTTTTTCTTTTCTAATTTGATAGAAATTTGGGCGAAATAATTTAGAAGTTTTGTCACAGCATTTTCATCTATGCAATAACAAATGGCATTTCCTTCTATGTTGCCTTTTATAAGGCCAGCGTTTTTAAGTTCTTTTAAATGCTGAGAAACAGTAGGCTGCGCTAATGGAAGTTCATTTACTATGTCGCCACAAATACAAGTGTTTACTTTTATTAAATACTCCATTATTGCAACTCTTGCAGGATGCCCAAGTGCTTTTGCAAGTGTTGCTATTGCATTTTGTTTAGTAGTAAAATTCTCTGTTTTTGTTGCTCCCATACTGTATAATAATATTGCAATATTACGATAAACAAATCAAATTATATAATTATTTTATTACTTTTATGGCATCGAGGTAAAATTGAAACCTCTAAATGAATCAAGTATTTGTTAAGAGTATAAAGTTTTGGCATACCGCTAGAATAACCTAGCAATAAAAATTACCTAATTAACGTAATGTAATATGTTTTTACAAATGCCGGTTTTGAACTAAATATCGCATTTACTTTTACCAAAAAAGCCCCTTGTGGAAGTAATTGATTGTTATACGTTCCGTCCCAATGTTCGGTAGGACTGCCTTCTTCATCGAGTTTATCTGTAAACCAAACTCTCTCTCCCCAGGGCGAAAAAATTTCTATTTTTAGCTTTTCTATGTATTTTCCCTTCGGTATAAACCATGCTAATGATGTATCGTTACTTGATGGAGCAAGTGCATTGGGCAATACAATATTTCCATCGCAATTAATATTGATAATCGTATCGGTTTTATTAATACATCCAAACCTATTTTCTACTTCAAGCTTAATTTCATAATCGCCATTTAACTCATAAAAAGCTTTTGGTTTTACTTCTGTTGAAATTAAGTTATTTCCTAGATTCCAATTGTATAAAATATCATTTTTATTAAAATCTGGAACAAACATAAAATATCCACCACAAGGTGTAAATGATGTGCCATCAATTACTGTATCAATTGCATAAGAATTAAATGTTGCAGAGGGAATTCCATTTACTTTAACAGCTTTGTACGCAGTATCCATGCATGTTGCATCGTAATTTGAAGTAGCTATTAATTGTAGATTTAAATTGCCTATATTATTACTTTCATACACTGGATTTAATTGATTTGAAAAAATAAAACCGTTAGTTGTCCATTCAAAAATAGTGGAGTTTATAGAATTATTTTGAAGTTGAAATTCTTGTTTTTGACATACTGAATCGGGTGCTGCAAAAATTGCTTTAGGCTTAATAACTATTTCAATAGGTTTAGTAATAGTATCAGGGCAATTATAAATGTTGTTGGCAATTAATGTTGCATCAAATGTACTAGGTTCATTAAAATTTATTGGGCTTGGAGTTTGAAAATTTGAATTACCATTTATTCCAAAATCCCATGAGTAGCTGTTTGATAAAGTAGAGCCATTTGTAAATAGTAAATTAGAATTGTAAGCACATGGAGGTTGTTGAGTGGTGCTGAAATTTGCCAAAGCATTTGGCCTTACAAAAACAAAATTATAAGTAGTATCATCGTTGCATTGAAAATTATCATTTACGTTCAAATTAAAAGAATACTGCCCTGTGTCTGGAAATAAATAATTCATTTGATTACCAACAATTGTCTCTCCGTTACTGATGCTCCAAACATAATTTAAGCCACTTGATTGAACTGCATTAGCAACAATTGGGGAACCCAAACAGACCTCATTATCTAAAATTGAAAAATTTGCTATTGGATTAGTAAGTACTGTTATTGGACTTGATAGTGAATCTTTACACAAGGTAGCTGCATCAGTTACAATTAACTTAACTATATATGTAGAAGTTAAATTGTTGGGCAAATAATAATGATGGCTTGTTGAATAATCATTGGCTGATTGTCCATCACCAAAATTCCAACTATAAAAATTATTATTACCCAAAGTAAGATTAGTAAAAACTGCGGTATCTTTTCCGCAAATAGGATTTACAAATGAAAAATCTGGTATTGGATTTGGCGAAACCGTTACGTTTCTTGAAATTGAATCAATCCCACAATAACCATATACTATTTGCCAAACAGTATATGTTCCGGGAGTTAAATAATTATGATATGGTACAGTATCAATTGAGTTTATTCCATCTCCATATTTCCATACAATATAATTGTATGAAGCAACAGAACTAATAAAATTTACGGTTTGACCTAAACAAGAAAATGATGAATCTACTGTAAAAAAAGCTGTAACAGTTGCAGGATAAACAGTAATACTGTCTGTTTTAGAGGTTGTGCCACAAAAATTTGTTGTTACTAGTTTAACAACATAAACGGAATCAATTAATGATGTTGTAAAAGTTTGATTTGGTAAAATAGTATTTGTGCTTACTAAATTTCCATTTATAAACCATTGGTAAGAATTGCCATATCCAAACGAAGCATTACTAAAACTAATTGGACTTCCTGCACAAACAACTTCAGGAAAATATGCGAAATCTGCAGTTGGATAGGCAATTAAGCTTATGGTGTCAACATATGAACTTGTACCACAAATATTATCAACGGTAAGTGTTACATAATAGTTTGTATCTGCTGCAGCATACAGCTGAAAGGTAATTGGCGGAGGAGTTTCTAAATTGCTTATTATGCCATTATCAAAATTCCAACTGAACGTAGAAAATTGAGCAAAAGAAGTATTGGTAAAACTAATTAGCTGATTGCCGCATAAGGTAGTTTGATTGTCGAAAAAATTTGAAACAGGTGGTACTGTTATAATTATTTGGTGTTGAGCAGAATCAATACAACCAAAGTTTGATGTTGCAATTAGCCTAACCGTAAATGTATCGTTTGAAGTATAAATATGATTTGCTTGTGTTAGAGTGGAGTTTGAACCATCGCCAAACGACCATAAAAAGGTGTTGTCTCCAATGGTATTATTAATAAATTGAATGGGAGTATTTGCACATCCCAAGGGCAAGGAGTCAAACAATACAACCGGTAATGGACGGACATTTAAAATTAAAGAATCAGTGTTTACACAGCCAGTAGCAGAGGATGCAACTTGATATACTATTGAAGATGATGTTCCTGCAGCAATTAATGAAGGACTAAAAATTCCATTTGCTGCATTTATTATTCCAATTCCTTGCCATGTGCCACCTGCAATATTTGTTGTTAATGTAATGGGTGGAGCACTTGCACAAATATCAATATCTGGACCTACATTAACCACCGGCAAAGCATGAACTATAATATTTTTTGTATCACTTGTTTGGCATGTTCCACTTCCATAAGTATAGGTTATTGTATAATTTCCGGCGCTATCAGGTGTAAAAATGCCAGTAGGCGAAATATGTAATCCTGACCATAAACCTCCACTTGGTAGTCCAACAAAATTTACTGTTGCTAAAGATTGGCAAATTGCTGTATCCAATCCTGCGTTGGCTTGTGTAGGGTTTATTACAGTTGAACTTAGTGTGTCGCTATTTATACATCCATTTCCATCAGTGAAGGTATAAACCAAATCAAAAATTCCAACTCCGCCTACAGATGGCGTGTATAAGCCATCAGCAGTTATTCCTGTTCCTGACCAAACACCATTCAATGGAGAAAATCCACTAAACTGAATTGGTATATTTTGATTACAATATTGTTCGTCATTACCTGCATTTACAATGGGCAATGGGTTTACATTAACAAAAACTGAATCTTTATTTTTACATCCATAACTATCTGTACCCTCTACAAAGTAATAACTGCTATTTAAAGGAATTGCATTTATCGATGCACCTGTATTAGACGATAATCCAATATTTGGTAGCCATGTGTAGGTGGATGCTCCTGAAGCATTTAAAACAGTGCTTAAACCATAGCAAATGGTTGTTGGGTTTGCTGTAATAACTATTGTGGGTAGTTCAACTACATTTATGTTTAAAGTATCTGTTGTTAAACAAGAACCAGTGCCTGTTGTATAGGTTAAAATATGATTTCCAACAGTTGCAATTGTGGCACTAAAACTTGAACCTACAATTCCTGTTCCACTCCAAATACCACCAGGCGGTGTTGCCCCGCTTAGCAATGTATCTAAAGTGTTTTTACAAATTGAGAATCCATCACCTGCATTTGCGTTGGTTGGACTTGTAACAGTAGCCTTTAGAGTATCGGAATTGCTGCAGCCATTTGCATCAGTATGTGTATATACTAAATCCCAAATTCCATTTCCTGCAATAGAAGGATTAAATATACCCAAAGCAGTTACTCCATTTCCACTCCAGGTGCCATCGGCAGGAATAAAGCCAGTAAGCTGATTAGTAGAATTTGTATTGCAAAATGGTATATCCAAACCTGCATTTACAGTTGGCAAAGGATTTACCGCAACATTAATGGTTTGTGTGCTTGAACAACCATTTGTGCTTGTTCCCGTTACTGTGTAAAGCGTTGTGATGTTTGGATTTGCTGTTACCGATGCAACATTAGCAACATTTAATCCTGCTGTAGGCAGCCATGAATAAGTGTTTGCACCACTTGCTGTAAGTGTTACACTTTGTCCAACACAAATTGTAGAAGAGGACGGAGAAATAGTTATTGTTGGTAAAGTATTTACGATAACCTGAATTGTATCGGCACTCAAACACGAAGCCGCACCAATAGAATATGTTAAAATATTTATTCCAATACTTGCACTTGAAGGATTAAAATTATCACCAGAAATCCCACTTCCACTCCATGTTCCGCCAGCAGGAGTAAAACCGGTTAACGCCACTTGGCTTGCATTGGTGCAGATACTAAAACCATTGCCAGCATTTGCAACTTGCGGACTTGTAACATTTGCAGTAATAGTTGAACTATTTACACAACCATTTGCATCGGTAAAAGTGTATGTAAGTGTTGTTGGCCCAACACCGGCTGTAGCAGGATTAAATGAACCTGTAGATGTTACACCAGTGCCACTCCACAAACCACCGGCAGGGCTAAAACCA
>CAIMMJ010000089.1 GCA_903842515.1 uncultured Bacteroidota bacterium
AAAAAATAAAAATATAAATATTATATGAGTTATACCTCGTATTTTATAATTATTTAATAAAATTGTACCATTCTAAAAATAATGGCAAAAAAGAAATCAAGTGCTAAAAATTTAAAAAAGAAAGGCAGTTCAAAATTTAAAAAGATTTTTGTTGCATCACTGATTATATTTTTGATGAGTGGAATTGGACTAATCTATTTTTATTATAAAAGTGTTTATCAGCGTAACATAAATTTAAAAAATAATGAGCCATACATTTATATAAAAACAGGTTCTAATTTTGAAAATGTTAAAAAACTTTTAGAGGAAAAAAATATACTTTTAAATACAGCCTCCTTTGAATGGCTGGCCAAGCAAAAAAATTATACAAACAGAGTTAAGCCCGGCAAATACAAATTAGAAAATGGAATGACTAATAATGAATTATTAAATAAATTGAGGGCCGGAGACCAAGAGTCTGTGAACCTTACAATAAATAATCTAAGAACAAAATATGAATTAATATCAAAAGTATGTACAGTATTAGAAACAGATTCTAACGAGTTAAAAAATATCCTAGAAAACGACCATCAACTCGAAAAATTAAAATTGAATTCCGATAATATTATTTCAATTTTTATTCCTAATACCTATCAGTTTTATTGGAATACATCGGCAAAAGATTTTTTTGATAGAATGCTAATTGAATCAGATAAATTTTGGAGTAGATCGAGAATTGAAAAATTACACAAACTAAAATTAAGCAAAGCCGAAGTAATAACCATTGCCTCCATTGTTGAAAAAGAATCAAATTACTTGCCAGAAAGACCTTCCATTGCCTCTGTTTATTTAAACAGGGTAAGAAAAGGAATGAAACTTCAGGCCGATCCAACTGTTGTTTATGCAGTAGGAGATTTTAAAATAAATAGAGTTTTAGATGTTCATCTAAAAAAAGATTCTCCTTACAATACTTACATGTATGAGGGGTTACCGCCTGGGCCAATTTGTATTCCATCTGCAAATGCAATAGATGCAGTTTTAAAAAACGAAAAAACATCCTACATTTATTTTTGTGCCAAAGAAGATTTTTCCGGAAGGCACAATTTTGCTACAACTGATGCTCAACATTCCATCAATGCAAATAAGTTTAGAAAAGCATTGAACAAAAGAAAAATCTACAAATAACTTTAAATCCTATTTAGTTACAATTACCAGTTTGCGACTAAAATTTTCCATTTGGGCTTAAAAATCTTCCACATGGCTAAATTTAATTTTTCTAGTGTTCACTTGTGTGCAATTTTGTTTCACCAAAAATAAACACAATGAAAAAAAATCTATACCAATTAAAGGACACAATTTGTAATCCTGCATACTATTTAATTTTTATATGTTTTTTTCTGATAAAAAGTGTCCATTCTCAAGCGTATTCAGAAATAGACTTCAACAACATAAAGGCTGGTTTTTGGAACGAAGGCACTTTCTTTTGGGACAAAGCTTCCAATCCCAAATTTGAAGTTCCTAAGAATTCAAATAAACATGCAAATTTTGCTTCAGGATTATGGATAAGCGGAATTGATGACGGTGGAATGTTAATTGCTGCAGCACAAACTTATTGCCAAACCGGCACTGATTATCAATTTGGACCAATTGCAACTAATAGAGCTGCCAATAATTATATTCAGCGTTACAACAAAATATGGAAAATTAATTCATCAGATATCAATTACCATATTCAAAATTACAATAACCCCAATTATGTAATCCCAAATCAAATTTTAACATGGCCAGGAAATGGAATTGTTAGTAACGGCGAACCTGCTCAATTAGCTCCATATTTTGATTCTAACAGCAATAATATATACGATCCAATTAATGGCGATTACCCTTTAATAAAAGGAGAGCAAGCACTGTTTTACATTTTCAATGATAACAAGGTTCATACCGAAACAGGAAGTTCTGTTCCATTTAAATTTGATTTTTATGTGATGGCTTATGTATTTACACCAATTAATCAAGCATTAAACAATACTATTTTTATAGATGTAAAAATTGCAAATAAATCAGCGAGAACTTATTCAAATTTAAAATTAGGCATGTGGGATGACCCTGATTTAGGATCTTATCTAGATGATTTTATTGGTTGTGATGTTGGTAGAAATTTAAGTTTTGTATACAATTCTTTTGATATTGACGCTCCAAATGGAGAAAATACTTATGGTGCAAATCCACCTTCAATGGGTGTACAATTTTTGAGTCATAAAATGGACAATATGATGTATTATATAAATAATTCAACCAATCAAGGAAATCCAAGTAATTCTAATCAAATAGATAGATACCTTTCAGCAAAATGGCGAGATGGTGTTCAGCTAACTTATGGCGGCAATGGCTATGCCGGATCAAACACATGTAATTATGCTTTCCCATGGAATACAGATACTAATAATTCTCAAACGTGGATGCAAACAGGAACAGCCAATGATCTTAGGTTTCTTCCATCAACAAATTTAGGGGAGTTGTCACCTAATCAATCTATTTGCTTTACTATGGCATATACTGTTTCTTTTGGCGATTCTGGTGCAATAAGCTCTGTTTATAAATTAAAACAAGATGCCGATTTTATTAAAGAATTCTATTCTCAAAATGAACTAAACAATTGTTCCCAAACTTCTTCACCGCTTAATTTAAATAATAAAAACGTGAAAAATTATTGGGAAATATTCCCAAATCCAAACAATGGAAAATTTCAAATCATGTATTCTGATGGATACGAATTTTTAAGTTTAATAGAAGTATTTTCAATTGATGGAAAAAAAATACTCGAGAATAAAATTACCTCAAACCAACAAAGTTTTGTTATCGAATATCCTGGAATATATATAGTAAAAACTACCGATAAAGATAATTTTATTCAATTAAAAAAAT
>CAIMMJ010000090.1 GCA_903842515.1 uncultured Bacteroidota bacterium
CCAAAGAGAAAACAGAAAATTGTTGGGCGAATATTCAAAAGATAAAAAGGTATTGAATACATTTTGCTATTCGGGTGGATTTTCTATCTATGCAATTAATGCTGGTGCTGCTTTGGTTCATTCTGTAGATTCTTCTAAAAAAGCGATTGATTTGACCAATAAAAATGTAGAATTATTAGATTCTAAAACTTCTATTCATGAATCTTTTGCAATGGATACTTTTCAGTTTTTAGAGAAGTCTAAAGAAGAGTATGACATAATTATATTGGACCCGCCAGCTTTTGCCAAACATATAAATGCTAAGCACAATGCTGTTCAAGGCTATAAGCGCCTAAATTGTGAGGCCATAAAAATGATAAAACCGGGAGGAATAATTTTTACGTTTTCGTGTTCGCAAGTGGTAGATAGACAATTGTTTGAACGAACAATTATGAGTGCAGCCATACAGGCAGGAAGAAATGTAAGAATTATGCACCATTTATCGCAACCGGCAGACCATGCTCCCAGTGCTTTTCATCCAGAAGGAGAATACTTAAAAGGCTTGGTTTTGTTTGTTGAATAAAAGCACCTAATAAGTAACCAAAGAAAATATTTTATCGGAATATTTTCCCAACATTTTTTTTCCTTGTAAAAATTCTAAATCAATTAAAAATGAAAAGGCGGAAATGTTTGCGCCACATTGAATTGACAATTCTGCAGCTGCAGCAGCTGTTCCTCCTGTAGCTAGCAAGTCGTCGTGAATTAACACACTCATTCCTTTTTGCAATGCATCAACATGCATTTCTACTTCTGCAGAACCGTATTCTAAATCGTATCTATAACTTAAGGTTTTATAAGGAAGTTTTCCTTTTTTTCTAATAGGAATAAATGGAACTTCTAATGCTTGAGAAAGTAACATTCCAAATAAAAATCCTCTACTTTCAATTCCTACTACTGCGTCAATCTTTAAACCGTTAACTTGATTTTTTAACAGTTCTAAAACATCTCTACTTAAAATTGAATCAGAAAGTATTGGTGTAATATCCTTAAATATTATTCCTTCTTTAGGAAAATCCTTTACGTCTCTTATTGTTTGTTTAAATCTATTTAGTACTGACGACTCCATATTTACACTTTAGTTTTATATCACTCAAAACTGAGGTAAGGTACAATTTTATTAAAAACCTTATCGTTCACAAGCAAACATTTTTTTAAATCGTTTTTAGTAGTGTACTTTCCATTTCTATCTCTGTAATTAATTAGTGCCAATGCAAGATTTTTGCTAAAATAGGGATGTCCGCTTAACTTAAAGGAAGAAACTTTATTAATTGGTATTTTATCTATTAATGTGGAGTCAAGCAAAATATTGTTCTTTACAGATTGAAACAAAGCACTATCAATTTCTGGTATTTCTAATAACTGTTCTTTTTTAATAAACCCACCTAGTTTTTGTTTGTACCTTAAAATTTTTAAAGCATAAAATGAACCAATTCCTTTTAATGATTTTAGCACACTTGTATCTGCAGAATTCAGCTCTATGGGTTCAATTTCTTTTGGATTAGGCTGTTTAAAGTAACTTGGTTTTTTATCAAATGTTGCTCTAAGTTCATTTTCAGTTTGCTCTAGCTGAGCAATTTTTTGTTGTTGAAGCGAGTTTTCAATTTTAATATAAGGTTCTATTTTTTTATAAAACTCATCCGAAATTACAAACACCTTTTTTAAATCTTCTTTTTTTTTGAAGGCGGAACCTTTGGAATTGAATTTTATAATAGACAAAGCTTGTTTTTCGCTGAGGCCTAACTGTCTCCATCCTTTTTTATCGAGTGTATTTGGATCAAAGTAAAATAGTGCTTCCTCTGTTTTATTCTGTTTGTAATTTTTACCTGCACTTGAATAGGACTCATTGCTTGAATAGGATGAATTATGTTTGCTGTAATTGTATTTTTTGTTGGGCTTTGGTATCCTTTTTATTTCTTCGGCAAGCCTATTGAGTTCATCACTATTAATTTCTTGTGGTGGGTTTAAGAAGCCCATAAAATATTTAGTAACAGAAAACAACACAATCATAACAATAAGAGTCACCAACCCCAATTGTTCGGGTTTGCTAAAAGAAAAAAATCTTTTTAAAAATTCTTTCATCAAAAGAATTTAAATACGTTGCTTATTCTTGTTTAGTAGAGCTCAAAAAAAATTACCACAGCAACAGTGGAAAAAAAACTTATTGTTTAAAGTTTAAATTTATAGTTCCCTCGTTGGAGATTAAAGGTAAGTCGTTGGTTATTGTTCCTAGTGCAGTAGTGGTAGAATTTTTTCCTGTAGTGGAGTTTTTTACCTCCATATCCAATTTAAGGTATTTATTCTTTAGTTGGGTAATGTGCCATACTTCGGCTACCTCACCGGTTTCATGAATCTTTTCCGAATCTTCGGATTGGGTTGTCAATGAAGGCACTCCGTTTGTTACTGTATTTGTTTCGGTGGTGGTATTTTCTTTTACTGAATTTAAACTGAGCAAAATATTTTCTTTGTTTTTGTTGCCGTTAAATTTTCCGGTAAAAGCCCATTTGCCTTGTTTGTTAACTGTTTTGGATACTTTTTTAGTAACCGTAAATTTAACTCCTGCTGGTGTAGAATCGTTATAAGTGGCAACCGTGCTGTATTTTAGGCTGTAAAAATAATCTCCGTCTTTTGTAATTTCTAAGGTGTGAAAACTAATTGTTCCGCTTGCAGTTATAGTTTTGGTTCCAGATTCTGTTTTAATGGAGATATCAGTTTCTCCCGAACTTATGGTTTCTTTTGTTGAACTGGTTTGTCCGCTTGTATTTGCGGTAGTAGAATTTATTTCAGAACCGTAATTAGTCCCCACCCATTTTCCTGTTAATCTTGCTTTTCTGCTTCTAAAAGATAGAGCAGGATCTTCTGAACCTTTTTTACAAGAATAAAAAAATGTTCCAATTAAAAGTAGTAGGGTAATTTTAAAAATGTTTTTCATAATGGGTTATGCTTTTCTTTTATTAAAAAAAGATTAGAAGCGCTAAGGTAATAAACTTATTAAAAATAGGAAGTGTATGCACAAAAAAAAGCCCGCAAATTTTGCGGGCTTTTAAAGGAATTGAAATATAATTTATTGTTTGAAGGTGATTTTGGTTGTACCCTTGTTTGAATCAGGACCATCATTAGAAGTTGTTGAACTTGAACCGCTTGTGTTAGTTGTTTTTCCTGTATATGTATTGTCATAAGTTACATTAGCCACCATTTCTTTTTTTGCTAATTGAGACAATGTCCATACTTCGGTTTTTTCATTTAAAGCATAAGTTGATGTTGATACATCATCAGATTTAAAACTGCCACCAGTTGTACTAACATTTGTAACCGTTGTAGTTTCCTTAGCTGTGGATAACAATACAGCTTCTTTGTTTTTTAGATCAGCACTGCTGTTTTTACCCAAAAACTGCCAAGTTCCGCTTGCTTCAACTTTCTGTGTTACATCAAAAGCATTAGTTTGTGAAATTCCTCCAACTACATTGGTTTGAGATGTTATTTTTATTGTCATAACGGAAGACCATGTTCCATCTTTTTCAATAGTATAAGTTGCTTCTGAAACTGTACCGTTTGTTGTAGTTGAAGATGCAGTAGAACCAGCTGCTGTAGAAGTATAATTAGAAGTAGAAGTGTAGGTATTTCCAGTAATTTTAGTACTGTAAACATCAGTTGATGTAGTAATAGCTGAAGATGAGTTATTAGTATTTACACTAGTTCCTGCATCATCCCATGCATCAATTGTCCACTCACCAGCAAAGCGAGCTTTACGAGAACTTAGAGATAATCCTGGATCATCTTCACCTTTTTTACAGCTTTGAACTGTAACAGATACTATTGCTACTGCAATAAATGTTTTGAATAAATTTTTCATGTTTTTTTTGTTTTAGGTTTTTAATTAGTTGTTTAGTCTATTATTTTTTGATGTTGATTGTTTAATTTGGCGCAAAGTTAGGTATATTTTTAAATTCCCCAAGTTTGTAAACATTTATGCTTGGTAAATTTAATAAAATCTTACTAATATGCTCAAAAATGAAAGTTAAGAATCAATGCTCCACCTGTGTTATCTGTATCTATTCCTAAATAATTTCCTCCTGCCTTGGTCAATTGCCTTTGCTTTGTGGTGCTGTTGGCATTGTCCCAATATTCTGTTCTAAAATAACCGTCGTTGGTATTTCTAAACACCATTCCCCAACCTAATTCTGCACCAATAGAAATTTTTGGCAATATAAAATATTCTACCCCTGCAAAAGCCCTTGCCCCAATTCCAAATGTATTTCCATTTTTTACCTCTCCAATTCTTGTATTTGCAAGCGAAGATTGAAATCCTGTGTTTATGGGTGTATCAAAATCTGTGGTAAAAATTGAAGTTTGTGTGTTGGTAAAATTGTTGCCATAAGAATAGGAAGTTTTTCCTGTAGCAATCATTAGCATTGCTTCTGCACCGTAGTAACCTTGCAAACGAGTTTTGCCTTTTCTTTTTTCAAAACCAAAAGAAAGGTTAATGGCATTAGAACTTGCTTTTTTTG
Organism: uncultured Bacteroidota bacterium; assembly: GCA_903842515.1. Taxonomy (GTDB): domain Bacteria; phylum Bacteroidota; class Bacteroidia; order UBA4408; family UBA4408; genus CAIMMJ01. Next base: position 4,545 of record CAIMMJ010000090.1, read on the forward strand.
TATCGCTGGTATAAGTAGTATCTACTTGTGTGTTGGCATTGTTTATTACAGTGTTTCTAAATGTTTGGCTTTGCAAACCCACTCGTATTTTTCCTCTATAAGCAAAATCATTTTTTTTAAAATATTTTCCTGTAATAGTAAAGGGAGAATTTGCCAATGAATTTGGACTGGGAGAAATTGCACCGTTGTTAGAGAAAATTGCTCCAACATAGTTTAAGAAAGGAGCGGCATCAATACTTAAGCTATAATCTTTTTCTTCGGGCAAATAATTTTCTCCTTTTTTGGATTTTAATTCTTGCGAAAAAGTAAAGTTTGCCAAAAAAATTAGAGTTCCTAAAAGTGTTATTTTTTTCATGTTTTTTTAATTTAATTCAACCAAACGTATTTTTTAGTTGATTATTGTTTGTGTATTAATTTGCTTTTTCTTCTAGTAGTGGAACAAATTTAAATTCGCCATACGTTTTTTGTGTGAGTTTGCCAGAATTGTCTTTTGTAATTTCCGTCATTATTTGCGATTCTCCCTCGCCAACAGGAATTATAAGTTTGCCATTTATTGCCAATTGCTCTGTTAAGGCAGGAGGAATAAAAGGTGCACCTGCGGTTACAATAATTTTATTGAATGGAGCAAAGCTGGGTTGTCCTAAATATCCATCGCCAAAAAAAAGTCTTGGTGTATAGTGCAATTCTGTTAAGAGTATTTTTGTTTTCTGAAATAGAGTTTTTTGCCTTTCTATACTAAAAACTCTGGCACCCAGTTCGCACAAAACAGAGGTTTGGTAACCACTTCCTGTTCCAATTTCTAGTACCTTGTCGTTCTTTTTTATTTGTAGCAATTGCGTTTGAAAAGCAACAGTAAAAGGTTGCGAAATTGTTTGTCCTGCGCCTATCGGAAAGGCAACATCGTTGTATGCAAATTCAACAAAGGCGGTATCTAAAAATAAATGCCTGGGAATTTTTTCAATTGCTGCCAAAACAGTTACATCAGTAATTCCCTTTTCTTTTAGTAGTGTTACCAATTGTTTTCTAAGGCCTTTGTGTCTAAAATTATCTTGCATTTTTTTTAGCTAAAAATTACGTTAAAACCACTTTTTATTAAATCTTGGTAGAAATTTGGATACGATTTTGCAACCACATTTGGGTTAATAATTTCTACTTCTCCATTTTTTATTGCCGTTACTGCAAATGCCATTGCTATTCTGTGGTCGTTATAAGATTGGTAAGCGTCAGCTGGCTTATTTAATGCTCCCTCGTAAATCATCAATGAATTATTTTTATTGGGTTGAAGCACAATTCCAGATTTTACTAATTCATTTTCTAAGGCAACAATTCTATCAGTTTCTTTTATTTTTAAAGTTTTAAGTCCATTAAAAATCCCTTTCATTCCAAGGGCTGCTGTATTTATGGCAAGTGGAATTGCTAAATCTGGAAAGTCTGAACAATCCAATGCAATTTCTTTTAATGTATTTTTAGTTTTTCTAATTACAATTCCTTCTGCAGTAAATTCAGTAACTACACCAAACATGGTGTAAATTTCTGCCAATATTTTATCGCCTTGCAAACTATTTTGTTTAAGACCTAAAATAGTAATTTCGGCTTCGCTGGCTAAGCTTGCTGCCATGTACCAAAAAGAAGCCGAACTCCAATCGGGTTCAACTTCAAATGTATTTTCAATTAAGTTTCTGGTGGAATAATTCCCTTTAAATACTTCAATGTAATTGGTGTTCCAATCTGTTGAAATTCCAAATTGCCTCATCAAACTCAATGTCATGTTTATGTAGGGTTTGGAAACTATTTCATTTTCTAATTCTAATGTAAAAACATCCTCCGTAAATTTTGGAGCAATCAATAACATTGCTGTTACAAATTGGCTGCTAATTCCGGCGTCTAATTTTAATGAACTTCCGTTAAGTTTTTTTCCTTTTATTCTTAAGGGTGGAAATCCTTTTTTACTGCTATAGTCTATTTCTGCACCCAGTTTATTTAAACCCTCAACCAGCGGACCTATTGGTCTTTGTAGCATTCTGTCGCTGCCGGTAATATTCCTTGTTCCTTCTGTTACGGCATAATAAGCTGTTAAAAATCTCATAACTGTGCCTGAATCTTGGGCATTTAAATTTAATTCTTTGGAAGACAACAATTCTACCAATCTCATTGTATCCTTAGCTTGAGACAAGTTTTTTATTTCAAAATTTTCGTCACACAGAGCTTTTATTATTAAAAGTCTATTGCTAATACTTTTTGAGCCAGGCAAAACAATTGTTGTTTTTAAAGGCTTCCCTTTGGGGTAATTAATGGTTGCTTTTTCCATAGTTTAATTTAAACGTTGGTAGTATGCTATAGATTTTTTTATGAGCTTTTCATCAACAAGAACATCAAATACAGGCTCATTTATTGACTTTAATAGCGAAAATTTAATTTTTCCATCTTTGTTTTTTTTATCGTTTAGCAAATATTTTTTTAACGAACTGTAATGAGGTAAATTGATTTTATGGAAAATGGAAAAAATTATTTTTTCAGTTTTTGCTAGTTCAATTTGTGGATAATTAAAAATAATAGTTGAAATGTATAATTCACAGATCATTCCTGCAGCTATAGCTTCGCCATGCAAAATGTTTTTATTTTTTTGCAAAATACAAGATTCTATTGCATGACCAATGGTATGTCCAAAATTTAATATATTCCTTATTCCTTTATCTTCAAAATCTTTGTTTACCGTGGCACTTTTAAAATGAACAGCGCTTTTTATTTCTGCAAATAGTGCATTTTTACTTGATAATTTTTTAGCAGAAAAATCAGAGACTTTCCCATTTAATATTTTGTGCTTTAACATTTCGGCCAAACCATTATTAAAATTTCTATTGTTTAGCGAATTTAAAAATAATGGGCAAATAAAAATAAATTCTGGTGTTGAAAATGTGCCAACAATATTTTTTGCATGATTAAAATCAATTCCATTTTTTCCACCAATTGATGCATCAACCATTGCCAAAAGACTTGTGGGAATATTGGCATACTTAATTCCTCTTTTAAAAATACTTGCAGCAAAAGCACCAATATCGCTTACAACTCCTCCACCTAAATTTAAAAGCAAGTGGTTTTTTTCCGCATTATTTTTCAATAACCAAGATAATATACCATTAACCGATTGTAAATTTTTATGTTTTTCACCTGCCTTTATTGTATAAGTTAAGGTGTATTCTTTAGGGAAATATTTTTCTATCAAAGGCCAACAGTGCTTTTTTGTATGTGTATCCATTAAAACAAAAATCTTCTTAAAATTCTTACATTCATTTGATAATGTAGATTTTTTTAATTGATTTGAAAATAGTATTTTTTCTTCTTTCCCCTTCATTTATAAGTCTAAGAAAACACAAATAGTTTATAAAAATAGGGAATGCCCAAATCAGGAGTTAAACCAATTGGCAAAACATATTCAATATCAATTGTTAATAATCCAAATCTAAATTTAGCTAGAACTTTGGTATTTCTAAAAAATTTACTATTTCTATTCAAAAAGAAAGCAAAATACTTACTCAAAAAATAATACTTTTAAACATTGCTTCTCCATCTTTATTCTATTAATTGCAATCTAAAAGGTTATTATCAGTTTTTTATAGGCGATTTATTGTAATTAACGGGGCATTTTTTAATAAATTTACTTCTTAAATAAAATTATTTTAGATTTGCATACATTTTTTTTTTAATTTCTATTGATAAATTAGAAATTTTAAAACTAAATTTGATTTTTAAAAAGGAAATTGTTTAACAAAAATAATATGCAAATAAAAAAATTGGGTTCTTGGCTATGTATTGGATTGCTGCCTGCTTTAATTCTTGTTTCTTGCACAGGAAATAATAAAAGTGAATTAGAGCAAGAGGCAGAAAAAATCGACAGCAACAAATCAAATATTGTAAGTGTTGGCGGAACAATGTTTAGCATTCCTTCTCCAATACAAACATCAATGCTTTTGAAAAAAAGCGGAGCACCTTATTCAAAAGCTATTTTAAATGTTCCTGCAAACGTTTCAAAATATTCTACCGCAGTAAAAAAGGCATTGAATTTAGGGATTTATGGTGCAGATTTAGGATATGTTATTCTTTACCAACAAACACAAGATGCAATTGGTTACCTCTCTACCGTTAAAAAATTGGGCGACGAATTAGGTGTTTCTGGAGCGTTTAGTGAATCTTTATTAAAAAGATTTGAAAAAAATATGGACAAACAAGATTCTTTGATGAACCTTAGCTCAGAGGCTTTCCGCTCTAGCGATGCCTATTTAAAAAACAACGAAAGATTAGATGCAAGTGCTTTAATTATTGCTGGCGGTTGGATAGAAGGCTTGTATTTTACTACCCAAATGGTAAATGGTAAAGTAAAAGACAAAACCCCACTTATTCAACGAATTGGTGAACAAAAAAATACACTAGATAACTTAATAAAGTTACTTACACCGTATTATCAGCAAGAAGGATATACCGAGTTTATTGATGCATTAATAGATTTGGCAAGTACAGAGTTTGATAAAGTGGAGGTTAAATACAACTACGTTAAACCAACCACTGATGAGGTAAACAAAATAACAACCATTAATAGTACTACAGAAACTATTGTTACACCCGAAATACTAAAAAATATCTCTGAAAAAATTGCAATAATTCGTAATTCATTGGTACAGTAACACAACATAAAAAAACTAAATTTCTTTCCGGAGATTGAGACACATAAAATAAAAAAAATGAAAAAAATATTTCTAATAATTGCCTTAGTTTTTATGGGAACATCCATAAATGTTTTTGCTCAATGCGATACTATTGCAAGCATCTGCGAAAAACACCTTACTAAAAAATATGTTTCGGATGGGCAGCAATACCGTGCTTTGCTTCTTAATAAAGAAGTAGCAGAATTTAATGCCACATTATTTGGCGGAACCACTTACAGAGTAGCAGCCTGCTCAGGTTTAAAAGACGGTCAATTAGAATTTAGTATTTTTGATAAACAAAGGAATTTATTGTTCTCTAATATCGAACATAAAAATGCTCCATATTGGGATTTTAAACTAACCTCAACATTAGATTGCACCATTGAGGCACAATTAATAGACGCCAATGCACAATCAGGCTGTGCAGTTTTACTCATAAGCTTTAAACAATAACAATACTAAAATTCTCAAAAGCGAAGAAAAAACTCTTCGCTTTTTTTTTGCCAAAAAAATATTGAGAATGTTAACTAGGAAACAGAAAAATAATATTATTTTTAAAAATTATTTAAACTACGCTCCCTAGGGGCTCCAAAACAAGCTGAGATGAGTGAAAATATACTTAGAGCTTTAATGCGATTGTTTGCAATTATTGCAAAATCAGATAGTGAAGAAGCCACAATTTCGGGCCTTGAAGTAGTTAGAAATTTTTTAAAGCAACAACTCAATCAGGAACAAGTTGAAGAATATATTATTTTTTACCAGCAGTTCCTTAAGGAACACAAAAAGAAAAGCATATCATTAAATTCCGTTAAGGTTCTAAGAATTTGCAATGAGATAAATGGAGAGTTAATGCAAAGACAAAAAGTAATTGTATTAATTCGATTGATAGAGTACATAAATTCCAACAATCAGCTTACCCCTCAAGAAGTGGAATTTGTAGAAACTGTTTCCTCTTCATTTAATATTCCCGACGATGAGTTTAGGCTGCTTGTAACATTTATTAATGCTACTGAAGAAAATATATCCAAAATCCCAGAAATCCTTTTAATCGCAGATAAAGAAAATGCTTCATCCAATCAAAGAAAATTAATTTGTGATGGTTTAAAAGGGAAAATTTCAGTAGCACCAATAAACAGTGTTTCGCTATTTCTTACCAGGTATTTTGGAAGTTCAGAATTAAACTTAAACGGACAAAATATAAACAACAACAAAGCACATGTTCTAACGCAGGGGTCAACCATTCGTGGAAATAAAATATCGCCAATTTTTTACAGCGATATTATCAGCAAATTCATGAATGAAAACAGAAGCGAAACCATTGTTTTTGAAGCTCAAGACATAGAGTTTGAATTTAAAGGAGGTAAAAAAGGACTTCACAATTTAAGATTTTCAGAAGAATCTGGAACACTTATTGGAATTATGGGGGGCAGTGGGGCAGGCAAATCAACCATATTAAATGTGTTGAATGGAAATGAGAAACCATCGTCTGGAAAAGTTACAATCAATGGCATTGATATTCACCACGAAAAAGAAAAAATTGAAGGAGTAATTGGGTATGTTTCTCAAGATGATTTGTTGATTGAAGAACTAACGGTTTTTCAAAATTTATTTTACAATGCCAAACTTTGTTTTGACCAGTTTAGTGATGAAAAAATAACACAAGTGGTTATGGATTTATTGCTGAGTTTGGGTATGCAGGAAACTGCTCATCTAAAAGTTGGCGACCCACTTAAAAAAACAATAAGCGGTGGACAGAGAAAAAGGTTAAATATTGCATTGGAGTTAATCCGCGAACCAGCTGTTTTATTTGTTGACGAACCAACATCAGGTTTATCCTCAAAAGATTCAGAAGTTGTTATGGATTTGCTTAAAGAACTAGCGCTAAAAGGCAAGCTGGTTTTTGTGGTTATTCATCAGCCTTCTTCAGATATTTTTAAAATGTTTGATAAATTATTGATTTTAGATTTAGGCGGTTATCCAATATATTATGGAAATCCAGTAGAGTCGCTAATTTATTTCAAGTCTTTGGTAAATCATGTTAATGCTAACGAGAGTGAATGTGTAGTTTGCGGCAACGTTAATCCGGAGCAAGTTTTTAGTATTATCGAAACCAGAGTGTTGGATGAATACGGGAACTCCACCACTTTTAGAAAAATATCACCCAAAGAATGGAACAAATTTTACTACGAAAAATTACGTCCAGAAAAATATTCAAAAACAAATTATACAAAAATTCCGAACAGCACATTTAAGGTACCAAATAAACTAAAACAATTTAAAGTTTTTATCACCAGAGATGTTTTATCTAAGCTAACCAATTTGCAGTATGTAGCTGTTAATGCTCTGGAAACTCCAATACTTGCCTTGGTTTTGGCCTTATTGGTAAGATTTTTTAATACCGATGTTTCAAATATCACTGGATATAAATTTTCCGAAAACGAAAATATTCCTGCCTATATTTTAATGGGTGTTGTAATTGCTTTGTTTGTTGGACTAAGCGTTAGTGCCGAGGAGATTATCAGAGATAAAAGAATCTTAAAAAGAGAATCGTTTTTAAATTTAAGCAGAGGAAGTTATATCTGGTCTAAAATTGCAGTTATGTTTTTAATTTCTGCAATTCAAACAGCAACATTTGTGCTTATAGGAAATTCTTTGCTTGGAATAAGAGACATGTACATTGATTATTGGATAGTATTATTTAGTGCGTCATGCTTCGCCAATATACTTGGGTTAAATATTTCTGCCAGTTTTGACAAAGCTGTAACTATTTATATTTTAATTCCATTTCTAATAATCCCTCAGTTATTGCTAAGTGGAGTAATTGTTAAATTTGAAAAACTAAATCCAATTTTCACTTCTCAAACTACTGTTCCTCCAATTGGTGAATTAATGGCCTCCAGATGGGCTTACGAAGCATTGGCTGTAAATCAGTTTAAAACGAACAAATACCAAAAACCACTCTACGAAATGGAGAGGATAATGAGTGAGGCAGATTATAGAAAAACATTTTGGATAAAAAAAATGGTTGAAAAATTAGAAGAAGCAGAAGATTTAATTAGCAGCAAAAATCTCTATTCCATTGAAAAAAGAAATCAAGATTTATTACTAATAAATGATGAACTTAAACGGAACAATAAATTGGTGCCACTACCGTTTTTAGATTTTGAATTACTTGATTTTAATGGATTTAATTCTAGTAATGCGGCTAAAGTAAAAAGTTATTTAGTTGATAAACTCCAACCTTTTTATATCAAGAAATTTAATTTTACTAACAAAAAAAGAGATGAGTTTATCTTTTCAAAAGAAAAAACTCCTCAGGAAAAAGAACAATTTAAAATTCTGAAAGATAATTATGAAAATGAAAATTTAAATTCCTTATTGAAAAACAAGGATGATTTAAATAGAATTATTGAAACCGAAGGAAGATTAATCCAACGTGCCGACCCAATTTTTCATAATGCCGATAAAGATCAGTTTTTGAGAGCTCATTTTTTTGCTCCAACAAAATCTATTTTTGGTGTATTAGTTGATACCTTTTGGGTGAATGTTTCTGTAATTTGGTTAATGACCTTGATCCTAATTGTAACGCTCTACTATGAATCACTCAAAAAATTTCTCGACTTTTTTGGCAAGATAAATTTTTCAAACTTCAAAAAATTATTTATTGCTAAAGCAAAAGTTGAAGCAGCGCCTGTAAAAAATATAACTAAAAAGCCAGCTCCAACTCATTAACCAAATGAAATCCTTTTTTCTTGCTCTTGTTTTTTTATTGTTGGTTTTTACTCCGGCCTTTGCACAGCAAGGCAAAAATGGAGATAAAACTATTACTGCACCAAATATTATTTTAAATGAATATACTTCATTAACGGTTGATGCCACTTCCGGAAGTTCACAAATTACGGTTGTAAATAACAACCTAAATTCAAATGGCAGATTTACTTCTGCTCTTGCATCGGGAGATTTAATACTGATTATTCAAGTGCAGGGAGCAACTGTTAGTGGCAGTTTTTACACACAAGGGGCAAATACTTTTGGTTTGCCAAAAGATAGTACATGGGGAAGTATAGTAAACCTCAATAATTGTGGAAACTACGAGTTACAAGAAGTTTTAGGAGTTTCTGGAACAAATAGTATTAACTTGAATTGTGCATTGCAACACAGTTATTTTTCTTCGGGCAAAACAGTAATTGTTAGAATACCCAGGTTAGTTAACTTAACCATCAATTCCGGAGCATCAATTACTTGCGACAATTGGAATGGCAGCACAGGAGGAATTGTTGCAGTGGAATGTAAAGGAAATATATTGCTAAATGGCTCCATCAACGCCAATGCTAAAGGGTTTAGAGGTGGAGCAAAAGATAATCAAACAACACCCGGTTCTGGTGACGTGGCCAGCAACTCTGGTGTTTATGGAGCAAACAGGGGCGAGGGAATTGCAGGGTTTGGCACCGATTTAAATTATGTGGGAGGCCGCTTTGGAAAAGGAACAGCTGCAAATGCCGGCGGTGGAGGAACTGCACAAAATGCCGGAGGGGGAGGAGGTGCAAACGGCGGAAATGTTTTAAATTGGAATGCTTATGGAATTCCTGATTTAACTAACGCTTCTTGGACTGCCGCATGGAATCTGTTGTTCCCAAATTTTTCTTCAAATAATTCTTCTGGTGGTGGTTTAGGCGGATATTCAGCCTCTACAAATCAACTAAACCCCATCACAAACGGCCCAAATAATTACAATTGGTCTGGCGATGGCAGAAGAAATCAAGGAGGATATGGAGGAAGACCTTTAGATTATTCGGGAGGTAAATTATTTTTTGGCGGAGCCGGTGGAGCAGGAGATGGCGACGATAATTATTCGGGCAGAGGCGGAAATGCAGGTGGATTAGTATATCTATTTACTAAAGGAACTATTGCGGGAACCGGAAGCATAGATGCAAATGGCGAAGCAGGAATTAATGCCAGTGGAAATCCTACGCCTACAGGAATAGCAGGACAAGATGGCGCTGGTGGTGGTGGAGCAGGAGGTACTGTTTTTATTGATGGAACAACTGCTATAAACGGAATTACTGTAACCGCTACAGGAGGGAATGGTGGCTCTCAAATATTAAGTAGAGGTGCCTTAAATTTCAACAACAATTGGAATGTTCAGGCTCAAGGCCCTGGCGGCGGTGGTGGTGGTGGATATATAAAAACTCCAACTCTTTCTGTTGCAACAAATGTATTAGGTGGAATAAATGGAACAACAAATTCCATTAGCATGATAAATTTTCCGGCAAATGGAGCAACAAAGGGAGGCGCAGGAACAGTGGAACAAATAACAATTGATAATTTTAGTGCCCTAAACGATACTATTTGTGCCGGCACAACAGCTGTATTAACAGCAACAAGCAGTAATCTAAATAATGCTATTGAATGGTACGATGCAGAAGTAGGAGGAAATTTATTATTTACCGGTTCCACATTTACAACACCTGTTCTAAATTCTAATCAAACATATTTTGTTCAACAATGTCCTAGCTTCTATAGACTGCCAGTTTCTGCAATTATACAAACTAATTCAATTGTTGCCGATGCAGGAATACCTCAACAAATTTGTGGAACACAAACACAGTTAAATGCCACTTTGCCTACAGGTTATTCTGGCCAATGGTCAATTGTTTCAGGAAATGCAAACTTTTCGCTTAGTTCTAATCCTACTACAAACGTTAATAATTTAAACATTGGTTCTAACGTATTAAGATGGACGATTACAGATGGAGTTTGCTCTACAGGGTTTTCAGACATCACCATTGAATCTTTTTCATTTCCCACAATTGCTGATGCAGGAAGTAACGCAACACAATGTGCAAATACAATTTCTCTAAACGGTAATATTCCCACTGTTGGTTTGGGTTCTTGGCAAGTGGTTGCTGGAGGTTCTAACTTAGATAATATAAACTCTGCAACTTGTAACGCAAGTAATTTACAAGTTGGTAATAATATATTTGTTTACACTATATCATCTGGTAATATTTGTCCAAACACAACAGACACACTATTGGTGCAAGTGTTTGAACTACCTAGTGCATCAAATGCAGGGACAGACCAACAAATCTGCTCAAATTTTACCCAATTAAATTCAAACATTCCAACAATTGGAGTTGGCAGTTGGAGTGTGATTTCTGGGAATGGAACTTTTTCTAATGTTTCAAGTAATTCAACTAACGTTTCTAATGTTTCCGCAGGAATAAATATATTTAGATGGACAATTTCAACTGCTAATTGTGGAAGTACTTTTGACGAAGTTAGTATTGAAGTAATAAATGCCCCAAATCCTGCATTTGCCGGAAATGATATACAAGTGTGCGGCAATTCAATATCTCTTAATGCTGTTGCAGCTAGCTCGGGCAATGGAGTGTGGACAGCACTAAATTCAGGGCCAGTTTTTTCTGATGTAACATTGTTTAATTCTTTGGTATCTAATTTGTCTCAAGGTACAAATACTCTTGTTTGGACTGTAGCACTCTCCGGATGTCCTCAAACATCAGATACAGTAATTGTTAGTTCGGTAATTCCTCCAACAATTGCAAATGCAGGTATAGACCAAATTATTTGCGGCAATACAACAACAGTTAATGGTTCTGTTGCTGCCGTAGGAAATCCAATTTGGACTTCATCCAATTCAAATGTTGTAATAAATAACTCAACAAGCAACAACACTTCTTTGCTATTTAATCAAACTGGCACTTATACTCTAAGCTATTCAATTTCAAATGGAATTTGTCCAACAAGTTCTGATGAAATTCAAATAGAAGTTAACCCCAGTTTAGTGGCCAATGCAGGAGCAGATATTTTAGCGTGTGATTCAATCATAAATTTATCAAATACAGGAACTTTTGGTAATGTTCTGTGGTCATCCTCACCAACAAGTTTTCCTGTTGAATTTTCTTCGGCAAATAATCAAAATACTTCGGCAATTGTTGCGGAACCAAGCACTGGGTTTGCCATTTTAACTGTTTCTTATCCCGGTTGTGAATCGCAGATTGATACCATAGGTATAAAAATTGTTACCGAACCAAGTGCAGATGCCGGAAACAATATTATTTCATGCAATGGAAGTGTTCTGTTAAATGCAAACTTAGAAAATGGGGCAAGTGGTACTTGGGAAAATATAAGTAACGGTTTTCTTCCTGCTCAAATTAGTAATCCAAACAGTATTTTTTCTTTTGCAGATACAGGAAAAGTTTTCCTTGTATGGAAAGTTCAAATTCCATCATGCCCTGTTGCAACTGACACACTAGAAATATATTTTGCTCAACCATCAACAGTTTCTATTGCAAGTAACGATACCACTATTACTGCAGGAGATAAAGTGCAATTAAATGTAAACGGAGGGCTAAATGTTATATGGCAAAGTTCTCCAAGCCTTTCATGTCTAGAATGTACTAACCCTATTGCCTTTCCGAACAGTGACGAATTATTTTTTGTAACTTATAAAGACAAAAACAACTGTACTTATTCAGATACAATAGAAGTAAAAGTTGAGAAAAATTTTTATGCTGAAATTCCAACAGCATTTTCGCCAAACCATAATGGAGTTAATGATTTTTTATATGTTAGAAGTAACGGTTTAAAATCTCTTATTTTTGAAGTATTTAATGAGTATGGGCAAAAAGTATTTTACATAAACGAAGGAGAATCGTTTGATAAAAAATGGGATGGAACTTTTAACGATGCTCAATTGATTCCTCAAGTATTGATATACACTTTAAACGGACAATTTATCGATGGCTCCTTTGTGAATAAAAAAGGGAAGTTGTTATTAATGAGGTAAACATGAATATTTTGATACATAAATTACAGAATGATTAGCGAAGAAAAGGAAATAAGAAAAGTAAATGGAGTAGCAGAAGATATTGCACTTAAAGCGTTTGAGCTTATGTGCACTGCTAAATCTATGACTGAGATTTACGAAAAAAACAAAGAACTTACTGCAAAATATGTACATGCTACTTCTAGGGGGCACGAAGCCATACAAATTGCAACAGGAATGCAGTTAAAACCACAAGATTTTGTTTCGCCTTATTACAGAGATGATAGTTTATTGCTTGCAATTGGATTGACTCCTTATCAATTGATGCTGCAATTATTGGCCAAAAAGGACGATCCATTTTCGGGTGGTAGATTGTATTATAGTCATCCTAGTTTAAAAGACAACGACAAACCAAAAATTCCAATGCAAAGTTCTGCTACTGGAATGCAGGCAATCCCTTCTGCAGGAATTGCCATGGGAATGCAATACAAAGAAAAAGTAATGCCTGAAACTGTAACGGGAGAAAAGGGTGTTGTAGTATGTTCATTAGGTGATGCTTCTGTTACCGAAGGAGAAGTGGCCGAGGCATTTCAAATGGCAGTATTAAAAAAACTTCCAATAATATTTCTAGTTCAGGATAACGGTTGGGACATTTCGGCTAGTGCAGAAGAAGTGAGAGCTCAAAATGCTGCCGAATATGCCAAAGGATTTAAAGGATTAGAAACAAAATCGATTGATGGAACAGACTTTTTTAAATGTTATACCACACTCCAAGAGGTTATTGCAACGGTAAGAACTGAGCGACGTCCTTTTTTAGTTCATGCCACTGTACCTTTATTAAACCATCATACATCCGGCGTTAGAAAAGAATGGTACAGAGATGATCTGGAAGAAGCACAAAAAAGAGATCCACATAAAAAATTGTTTAACCAATTGTTAATTGAAGGTTATGATACTAAATCTTTAAAAAAGATAGAAGATACTGCCGCATTTAAAGTATTGAGTGATTTTAATAATGCTATAAAGGCAGATGATCCTAATCCGGAAGATTTATTTAAACATGACTTTGCTCCAAATCCAATTTTAGAAGAAAAAGGAAAACGCCAAGGAGACGGAAAAGAAAAAACGATGATGGTGGATGCTGCATTGTTTGCTATTCAGGAATTGATGGCAGAAAATAAAGAATGCTTGCTCTATGGGCAGGATGTTGGAAAAAGACTAGGTGGCGTATTTAGAGAAGCGGCTACACTTGCACAAAAATTTGGCGATGACAGAGTTTTTAATACTCCAATTCAAGAAGCATTTATTATTGGAAGCACCGTTGGTATGAGTGCTGTTGGATTAAAACCAATTGTTGAAGTTCAGTTTGCCGATTATATTTGGCCAGGCTTAAATCAGCTATTTACAGAGGTTAGTAGGTCGTGTTATTTGAGCAATGGAAAATGGCCAATAAGCTGCATAATAAGAGTGCCAATTGGTGCTTACGGCAGTGGAGGACCTTATCATTCATCAAGTGTTGAATCTGTTTTGACAAATATTAAAGGAATTAAAATAGCATATCCTAGTAATGCTGCCGACTTAAAAGGATTGATGAAAGCGGCCTACTATGATCCAAATCCTGTGGTAATGCTTGAACACAAAGGTTTGTATTGGAGCAAAATAAAAGGTACCGAAGAGGCCAAAAACATTGAGCCAGATTCTAATTATATACTTCCTTTTGGCAAAGCAAATAAATTAGTAGGTGCAGATACTACTATTAAAAACACTCTCACAATTGTTACCTACGGTATGGGTGTGTATTGGGCAAAAACTGCTGAACAAGATTTTAAAGGGCAACTTAATATTATAGATTTAAGAACGTTGTTTCCATTGGATGAGGAATTAATTTATGAAACAGTAAAAAGTTCCGGTAAATGTTTAGTAGTTACCGAAGAACCGGAATCAAATTCGTTTGCACAAAGTTTGGCGGCAAAAATATCGTACAGTTGTTTTAGATTTTTAGATGCACCTGTAACAGTAATTGGTGCCGAAAATTTACCAGCAATACCTCTAAATGCAGTATTAGAATCAACCATGTTGCCCAATGCCGAAAAAGTAAAAATTGCTATTAAAAAACTTCTAGAATTTTAAGTTGAAAAAAACAGGTATGACATTTTTTAAAAATTTGAACATAAAAACATTTGTGTTCTGTGTAGTGTTTTTTTCATTCTTAGAGCATACCTATGCACAGTATCTTGCAAAAATTACCAATTTAAATAACTTAAAAGAATATTATCTGCAAGAAGGTCATAAGTACTATTTTCAATTAAAAAAATCATCAGTTGTTTTATATTTAGATTTTGTTAAAGCAGAAAAAGACAATTTAATTTTTGAAAATAAAAGTGTGAATCCTGATGATTTAAGTTGGGTGAGTAAAACATATTATAAAAACACAAAATTAACTGAAGTCAGAAGAAACTCTGCGCTAAATTTGGGGGTAATGACAAAACCAACTTATGATTTAGAAGAAAAATATTTGTTAGAAATAGTTCCCGATACTGCAAAATTTGAACCCCAAAAAAAGAAATGAAAATTATACGTAGCTTAAATTTTTTATTTTTCTTTTTGGTGTTTTCACAAACTAGCTTTTCTCAAAACAACGACACCCTAAAGATAAGAAACCAAGTAAAAAGTTATTTTCCCAAATTGGCAGACAATACTTTTCTGCAAGCAAAAGCACCTTTTTCTCTGCAAAAAAAGGAATGGCTTTTTGTTGGTGGCATTGCTGCAGCCACATATGGATTAACATTTTTGGATCCAATAATTGATAAAAGTTTAAAAGATTTTGGAAATACACCTGCCAAAAAACAAGCGAGCAAGCACATAAGTGAATTAGGAAAATTATATGGGCTGGGAGGTTTAGCTTTATTTTGTGGAATAAATTTAATTGCTAACAACCATAAGGGTGTTCAAACATCAGTTTTAGCAAGTCAATCTATTTTTACTTCACTCATCTGGGTTTCTGTTTTAAAATTTGGAACTGGCAGAGAAAGGCCATTTTATGTGCACCAACAAAATGAAACTATTTCTAAATGGTATGGACCAAAAAAAATAGGACAAAAAATGTTTGGTAAATACGTATACGATTCTTTCCCTTCGGGCCATACCGCCATTGCATTTTCTTTGGCTACCACTTTTGCCCACCAATATCCACAAATAAAATGGGTAGCACCCGTATCGTATTCATTGGCTTGTTTAGTGGGGATTTCAAGAATAACAGAAAACAAACATTGGGCAACTGATGTAATTGTAAGCAGTTTAATTGGGTATTTATGTTCTCGTCAAATTTATTTAAACAGAGGAAAAAAAACTGCATACATAACTCCAAAGAGAGAAAATTTAGTTAAAGATTTTTCATTTTCTATAAGTCCATATTTTGCTTAATGGCAATTGTTGATTTACATAAAATTAATAGAATTTTACTTTTGTGCTTGCTCATTGTTTCTTGGAATTTTCTGCCTGCTCAAAATATAAACATTCACGGAAAGGTTACAGAAAAAGGAACAAATAGACCTTTGCCTTTTGTGAATATTTTTTTTACAGGTTCATTAACAGGAACTACAACAAATATGGACGGTGTTTACACCATTACAACACAGGCCAAACCCGACTCTATTTATGCTACTTTTTTAGGGTATAAAAAAAATATAAAAGCAGTGCCTAAAACGGCAAACGCAGAAGTGAATTTTATTTTGGAGGAAAGCATAAATTCTCTGCATGAATTTATTATTGCTTCGGGAGAAAATCCAGCAAATAGAATAATAAAAAATGCAACTAATAACAAGAGTAATTATCTGAGATCTAATGTTGATTACTTAAAGTATGATTCATACGCTAAGGTTCAAATTGAAATAGACAATCTAAGTTCAAAAATCAGAAAACGTAAATATTTTAAACCTTTAGTTAGATTATATGATACATTGTCTTTAATAAATGGTGCAGAAAATCCAAATGTACCTGTGTATTTTTCTGAAAATTATTCTACTGTTGTTAGGGGTAAAGAAAATAAAAAAGCAGGTGATTATGTAAAAGGAATAAATATTGATTTTGTTGGAAAGAGCCAATCTGATTTAGCTGCACAACTTTCTGGCAGCGAATTGCAGGATTATGATTTTAATAGAGATAATGTTTCTTTTTTTCAGAAGGATTTTATGTCACCAATTGCCAATAATGCACTACTTTTTTATAAGTATAAAATTGTTGATACTACGTTTATTCAAAATTCAATGTGTTTTAAAATTGCTGTTCTCCCTAAGAATGACCAAGATTTAACGTTTAATGGATTCATTTGGATACAAGATACCACCTTTGCTCTAAGGCGATTAGATTTAGAAGTTTCTCCCAGCGTGAACATAAATTTTGTAAATAAAATTCATATTGTTCAAGAAATTCAACCTTTACAAATTGGATGCAGTGTAGTAAACAGAATGAATTTATTGGTTGATTTCGCAAACATTACAAAAAAACTTGCTTCGTTTAATTTTAAAGTTTATGTATCTAATTCTAATTTTAATACTGTTTTGGTTTCTAACGTGGATAGCGTTACGTTAAAGAAAGAATTTGCAGAAGATGTTTTAAACAAAGATACTGTATGGTGGAATAATACCAGGCCAAGACCTTTGGATCGGGAAGAACTTCAGTTGTTTAAAATTATTGATACCATTAGCAATTTTCCAATAGTTAGAAATTCATTTACTGCTGCCATGTTTCTTGCAACAGGATATTACTCATTAGGTAAAATAGAAATTGGCACCTTGCAAACACTTTACGCAAGAAATGGAATAGAAGGAGACCGCTACAAATTAAGTTTACGAACTAACAGATTTTTTGATAAACGCTTAACATTTAGAACCTACATTGCATTTGGAACATTAGACAAAAGTTTTAAGTACAATGCACAAGTAGAGTATATTTTAAATAGATATCCTTGGCTCAAAATTGGAATAAATAAAAGAGAAGACAACGATCAATTGGGAACTTCACATAATTTTTCTAGAAGTCCGGCCATAAATAATTTTCAAGGAAGTTTATACAACATTGGAACTCAAATTACCAACATTAAAAAATTAAATAGAAATTTTGAACACAGATTTTGGTTGGATGCCGAGTTGTTTAAAGGATTTGTAACAAGGGTTGTTTTTCAACATGTTCAATCTACACCTTTGTTTACGCTTAGCGACGAGGAATTAAAATATTTTTCGTTTTTTAATAAAAAAGTAATTACCTCCGAAATTAGAGTAGAAGGGAAATGGAGCCCTGGCGAAAGTTTTATTCAAAATGGAAACGATAGAGTAAGCTTAGGCAATAGAAATCAGCCAACATTTGCATTTGTATTTAATCAAGGTTTAAAAAATATTTTTGGAAGCGAATTAAATTACCAAAAACTAAATCTTAATTTTAGAAATAGAATCAGAATGGGAGTAATAGGTTATTCTGATATTGATGTTAACGCCGGTAAAATATTTTCTAAAGTGCCTTTCACCATTTTAGAAGTGCACAGAGGAAACGAAACAGTTTTTTATGCCAATGGAATTTATAACACCATGAATTTTTTTGAATTTATTAGTGATGAGTATATCTCACTAAACTACCAGCAACATTTTATGGGATTTTTGTTCAATAGAATTCCTGTTGTAAAAAAACTAAAATGGAGAGAGGTGCTTATGTTTAATGCTGTTTATGGAAATATTTCTTCAAAGAATTCTTACATCAAAGAAGGAAATGAATTTACTGTATTAAACAAAACTCCATTTATGGAAACTGGCTTTGGAATTGAAAATATTTTTAAAGTTGGAAGAATAGATTTCTTGTTTAGACTCAATTACAAAGATGCAGAATATTTAAAATTTTACTCTTTAAGAAATAGCACAAATCCAATTACTCCGTTTGCAGTTAAGTTCTCTTTTGGATTTGGATTATAGAAATTTATTTTTAAAATAAGTTAGTAACCGCACTTAACATTTTAAAATTCACTGTCGTTAAATTCTATCGTTTCGCTTTGTTCTCTGTCTTCATTGTACTTTCCACAGTCTAATTCTAATTTTGGATTAATTCCAGTGGGTCTTGTAAAATCTCCGGTTGATAAATTTAATTTTTTATCGGCAAAACATTTTTTCATAAACAATCCCCATATTGGCAGTGCCATGCTTGCTCCTTGTCCTAAATCTGTGCTCCTAAAGTGGGCACTTCTATCTTCGCAACCCACCCAAACGCCGGCAACTAAATCGGGTGTTATTCCCATAAACCAACCATCAGAATTGTTTTGTGTTGTTCCAGTTTTTCCAGCAATTGGTGTTCTTAAATCGTATCTAAATCTGAGCCTTGCACCTGTTCCATAATCTACCACTCCTTTCATTAAACTCAACGTTAAATATGCTGTTTGCGGACTAATTGCCTCAACTCTTTGTGGCATAAATTCTTCTAAAACAATTCCGTTTTTATCTTCTATTCTAGTAATAAAAGTAGGTTCTACCCACACACCCTCATTGGCAAAAGTGGCATTGGCGCCTACCATTTCAAAAACCGATAAATCAGCAGATCCTAAACATAAAGATGGTACTGCGTCAAGGTGGTCCGTTATTCCTAATTTCCTTGCCAAATCTACTACTGCTTGTGGGCCAAATTGTTTCATTATGTAGGCAGTAATAGTATTTACAGATAGTGCCAAACCTCTTTTTAGCGTCATCATTCCACCATATTTTCCATCAGAGTTTCTGGGGCTCCAAGTTCCTCCTTCGGGCAAATCAAATGTTATTGGAATATTTGGAACTTGGTAGCAAGGGCTCCACTCTTCTTGCATTGCCAATGTATATACAAATGGTTTAAATGTTGAACCAACTTGTCGTTTTCCGGTTTTTACGTGATCGTATTTAAAGTGTTTATAATTTATACCGCCAACCCATGCTTGTATATATCCTGTATGTGGATCAACAGCCATAAAACCTGTTTGTAAAAAGTGCTTGTAATACCTCATAGAATCCCAAGGCGTCATTACAGTATCAAATTCTCCAGTCCATCTAAAAACAGTCATCTCCGTTGGTTTTTTAAAAGCTGCTGCAATCTCAGAATCAGATTTGCCATTTTCTTTCATCACTCTATATCTTTCGCTTCTTTTCATGGAAGTTTTTAAAAGGTTTTCTGTTTCTACATCAGATAATCTATAAAAAGGTGCATTTTTCTTGCCTTTCCAATGTTCAAAAAACTTTTTTTGCAGTTCATTACCCAACCACTCTTGCACTGCTTCTTCGGCATATTTTTGCATAGAGTAATTTATAGTGGTGTAAATTTTTAAGCCGTCTTTGTACAAATCGTAAGTTTTTCCATCGGGCTTCTTATGATTTTTACACCATTTTTTCATATAATCTCTCAGGTATTCTCTAAAATATGCAGCCGTACCCTCGTTGTGTCCTTGCGGCGAAAACCTTAGTGCTAAAGGCAAAACTTTTAATGAATCGTATTGTTGCTCAGTTATAAAATTGTACTTCTCCATTTGTTTCAACACAACATTACGTCTTTCTAGAGCTCTTTTGGGATGACGAATAGGATTAAACAATGAAGGGTTTTTAGCCATGCCTACCAGCATTGCAGCTTGGTGTAATTTTAGAGAATCTGGCGAAGAGTTAAAATAAATAGATGCAGCACTTTTTATTCCAACCGCATTATTTATAAAATCAAATTTGTTCAGGTACATGGCAATAATTTCGTCTTTGGTGTAGTTTTTTTCTAATCTTATTGCAATGATCCACTCTTTAAATTTTCTAAAAATTAAGCCAACTTTTCCTAAGTTTTCTCTGGGGAACAGCATTTTTGCCAATTGTTGCGAAAGTGTACTTCCTCCGCCTGTAGTTTCTGAACTGCCTTTTAGCACGCCATAAATCGACCTAAAAAGAGCTTTAATATCTACGCCACTGTGTTTATAAAACCTTGCATCTTCTGTTGCTACCAGTGCATTAACAAGATTTGGATGTAACTGATTAAATTGAACATCCGTTCTGTTCTCTATGTAAAATTTTCCTAATACTTTATTGTTGCTGGCAAGAATTTCTGTTGCCAAATTAGATTTAGGATTTTCTAACTCCTCTAATGAAGGAAACTCTGAAAAATAAAATGAACCAAGTATAGCCAAGCATACTATTATTCCCGGAGCAAATATCAATATCCAAAGTCTAAGCAGATATTTATTTTGAATTTCTTTTTTACTCATAAATTTTATTGTGTCAAAAATAAGAATAAAACCTTCTTATAATAAAGTTTAAACCATTTTAATGTTTTGGGAATTATTACTTTTGCCTTATTGGTTATGTAATCAATAACTATTTTAAATCTTTGGAAGAACTATTACTTATTGATAATTACGATTCGTTTACCTATAATCTAGTCCATTTAATAGAGGGATGTGCCGATGTAAATGTTAAGGTTGTTAAAAATGACAATCCAGCAATTTTTTCTATAGTAAATGATTTTAATAAAATAATAATTTCTCCTGGGCCAGGATTACCAAATGAAGCAGGTAATTTAATTGAGGTATTAAAACAAATTATTCCTACAAAAAAAGTATTGGGTGTTTGCTTGGGCCATCAGGCCATTGCAGAACTTGCCGGAGCACAACTTTACAATTTGCCTCAAGTTTATCATGGAGTTGCCCATAAAATTATTGTAAATGAGAACACCACTATTTTTAAAAATTTGCCACAGCAATTTTCTGTAGCTCGTTACCATTCTTGGAGTGTGGATAAAAATTCTAACCTCTCTAATTTAGAGATATTAGCCAGTGATGAGCAATCGGAAATAATGGCATTTAAGTACAAGGATTTTCCTGTTTTTGGAATCCAGTTTCACCCGGAATCTATATTGTGTGAATTTGGAAAAGAGATAATAATAAATTGGTTGGAAATTTAATTTTATTCAAGCAAATACTTTATTTTACATCTATTAATTCTCTTTATCTTTAAACTTTCAATAAAAAAACTATGAATGAAAATCAAACAGATATATTAGAAAGATTAAATGCAAAATACAAAGCAATTGATCAAAATACAACAGTACATTTAGAAGGTTTGGTATGGTCAAATCCTATTACTTATTGGGATTATATTCTGCCCGATGCCTTACTAAGTTTGCAGATACAAAGAACAACACAGCCGGATGAAATGGTGTTTATCATGTATCATCAAATAAATGAATTGTTGTTTAAAATGATTTTGTGGGAAATAAATCAGGTAGGCGATTCAAAAGAAATTTCAGCACCTTTTTTTACAGAGAAATTAAGGCGGGTAAGCCGTTATTTTGATATGCTGGCTTCATCTTTTGATATTATGGGAAATGGCATGGAAAAAGAGCAGTACATGAAATTTAGAAATACTCTAACTCCTGCTAGTGGCTTTCAAAGTCTACAATATAGATTAATTGAGTTTGCCTCCACCGAATTAATAAATTTAATAGATTTTAGATTTAGAAAATCAATTGATAGAAACACTCCTTATGAACATGCTTTAGAACATTTGTATTGGCAAGCAGCCGGAAAGGACCATTCAACCGGTAAAAAAAATACTTTGCTTACTAATTTTGAAAAAAAATACAAGCAAGAAATTTTGCTAAAAATGGAGCATTACAACACAAGAAATCTCTGGACTAAATTTAAAGAACTCCCGTTAGAGGTTAAAAATGACCAAAATTTAATTAACGCAATGAGGCATTACGATTACACAGTTAATGTTACGTGGGTTATGGCACATTATAATGCTGCAGGAAAATACTTAGGAAATGCAGAGGCAACCGGAGGAAGCGATTGGAGAAAATACATGCACCCCAAATATCAACGACGTATATTTTTCCCCGAACTTTGGTCAACAGAAGAATTAGAAAATTGGGGAAATGATGTATAATATTTTCATACAATAATATTGCGTTAATTAGAAGAATGAAAAAGAAGCTATTAATTATAATTGGTTCATTGTTTTTAATTATACAACTGTTTCCAATTTCAAAGAATCAAAGCAAAGAGTATTCAAAGGATATTACTACCATAGAAAAAATTACTCCCGATGTAAAAAATGTTCTTCAATCTTCTTGTTATGATTGCCACAGCAATAATTCAAACTATCCAATATATGCATCAATACAACCCTTAGCATGGTGGCTACAACATCATATTGATGAAGGGAAAGAAGAATTAAATTTTTCGGAATTTGCTGGTTATTCTCCAAGAAGAAGATTCCATAAGTTAGAAGAAATTAAAGAACAAATACTAGAAAATGAAATGCCTTTGTATTCATATACAATTGTGCACACACAAGCTAAATTGAGCGAACAACAAAAATCTATCTTAATAAATTGGGTAAACTCAGCAATGGCAAAGATGAAAGCCGATTATCATCCAGATAGCTTAAAGATGAAAAGAAGGAAGTAGTTTTTTTTACTACATTTAAAAATCACATGTATACTGTTCAATTTTTTGTGATGTAAAAAAAAATAACGTTGGTTTGACCAAATTGTTAGAACGTACAAAATTAGTGAGTTCTTATCTTTATTTTTAGTTCATTTTGGGCTATTATTTTCAATTATAGGTTGATTAGAAATTTTTATTTTTATATTTGATAGACTTTATTAATTATTTGTAAAAACCGATAGAAAAAAATAGTAAACGGAATTTTTTTTAGGTATGAATAAAAATAAATTATTACCATAAGAAATGAGTACACCAATTCAGTAAAATATGGAATTTATAGATTACTATAAGATTTTAGAAATTACAAAGTCAGCTTCGCAAGAGGATATTAAAAAAGCTTATAGAAAACTTGCACGAAAATATCACCCCGACTTAAACCCAAACAATGCCGAAG
>CAIMMJ010000091.1 GCA_903842515.1 uncultured Bacteroidota bacterium
AAATAAAATTTTTTTACAGCGTTGTTGTTTTGGTATGCAAATTTTTAGTAATATTGAGTTGCTAAATTTTTATATTAAAATATAATAATTTTTACTTACATGATTCCTGTATTAATTGTCCACACTAATCCTACCATCTCTACCTCTATTGAGCTCATGTTAGAAAAATATAAAGCTGGTGTAAAAAAATGTTTAGGCTATAATCGCAGCGAACCTATCTACTATGCACAACATCAAAAACCATCTATTGTATTTATGGAAAGTAGGTATAGCATAGATGAAACTGAATCGGTAATGTATCGTTTTAATTATATATCTCCCGAAAGTAAATTTTATTTGCTTGCCCCTAACTTAACTGAAAAGTACCATTTAAAAAATACAATAAATCAAAGCTGTGAAGATATAATTAGTGAATGTGAAATACACAACTTCATTGGTTTATTACTTTTAAAAACTTATGAAAGGTTAACGCAAACTAGCGCCACAACTAAATCTACCGCGGCAGACAAAATAAAGGCTAACCTTTACAAGCTCACAAAAACAGAAAAGGAAATTTATTTGGATATTGCAAATGGCATACCCACAAAAGATATTGCTGTGCAAAGAGGCATTGCCATAGATACCGCCAGCAAACACATCAAGCATTTATTAAAAAAATTGGATGTTCACAGTCGTAAAGACCTTCTTAGTTGATTTATCAGAGAAATTGAAAGTAAAAAGTAATTTGCTGCCGCAGAGATGAAGATGAAAAGTGAACAGAAAAGTTATTGAAAAAAAAATAATGAATCATTTACAATGAAAGAAAAGCTAACCATATTGTTGCTGGATGATGAACCAAATAATGTTTATTCTTTAAAAGGATACTTGAGGAGAGAATTTAACGTGCTTAGCTTTACACAAGTTTCTGATGCTCTAGAAAATTTAGAACTACACGATATTCATATTATAATTGCTGATCAAAAAATGCCTCAAATGTTGGGTCTAGATTTTTTGAACATTTGCCGAACAGTAAAACCTAATGCTTTTCGCATCTTAATTTCGGCACATGTAGAATCTGATAAAGTAAAAAAAGCACTACACGATAACACCATTTATTTTTTTGCCCCTAAACCCATAGATTGGTTGGCTTTTGATACTGCCATTGAATCAATTTTGAAGCTGATTTCAACGCCATAGGTTACCGGTATTTTCCCACTCGGTTGGTGTCCACCTCGGCGGACGCAATCAACCGCAAAGAGTTTTATTTGGTTGGTTGAAAAGACCAACCAAGCGTGGAACGAAAACTAAACTAGGGTCCGCCATGGCGGAGCGGATAATTTTCGTGCCTCAAATTTCCGCAATGACGTTAAAATAGTTTCTTTTTTTAGGTTCAAAATGTTTGTTCCCAAACTTAGCTAATTACGTCTATTTTTCTATTTTTGACACCCCTTATAAAAATTCAAAAAAATGATAGCATTCTTAAATGGAAAAATTGCCGAAAAAACTCCCACTTATTTGGTTATAGAATGCAGTGGAATAGGGTATCAAGTAAATATTTCGTTGTTTACATTTGGCCAATTGCCGGGTACCGAAAACATAAAAATACTTACACATCTTATTGTAAAAGAAGATGCCCACGTTTTGTATGGTTTTATAAATGAGCTAGAGAAAAATCTGTTTATAAAACTAATAAGCGTAAACGGTGTTGGCCCCAATACCGCCAGAATGATTCTTTCTTCTTTGAACCCCGAAGAGCTGCAAAATGCCATTTTAAGCGCTAATTTGTTGGTACTAAAAAGCATCAAAGGCATCGGCGAAAAAACAGCTCAAAGAATAATTTTAGACCTTAAAGACAAAGTAGGCAAAAGCGATTCTCCACAAGCCTCAATTTTATCTGTGGTGGCACACAATAAAGAACGAGAAGAAGCGTTACAAGCCCTTGTTACTTTGGGTTTTGCAAAAAATCTTGCCGAAAAAGCTTTGGATAAAGCTTCAAAATCTTCGTCAGAAGGTTTTTTATCTGTGGAGCAGCTTATTAGGGAGAGTTTGAAAAACTTGTAAACTAAGTTATTAATTGAAGGGATTTAATTATAAATATGTTTTTCTTGCTTTGGCAATACTAGTGTTTGCTGTTGCCTGGGACTCCTTTGCCGGAGAAGATTTTACTGTGCTGGAATATTTTTTAGCTGATGAAGCCGATACTACCAAAGAAAACGGCCCGCCTGTATTGCCATTTAAATTTAAAGACGAGTCTTGGGACCCAACAAATAAAGGACACGACGGAGGTTTATACATGAGCAATCCTTCAAACATTAAAGATAGCATGTATTACGACCCCAAAGACAATCAATTTAATTTTGAGCAAAAATTGGGTAAAATGAGGTTTAGAAATCCATCCTACATGTCGTTTGAGGAATACATGGATTACGATTTAGAAAAGAGGTTGAGCGATTATTGGAAACAAAGGAATGAAGCAGAGGATATTCAAAACAAACCCAAATCGTTAATACCAAAAATTATGGTCAACAGCGAAGGCTTTGATAGAATTTTTGGAGGGAACACCGTTGATATTCGCCCCTCGGGAGCTGCAGAATTAACCTTTGGAGTAAATACTTCAAAAACAGAAAATCCTGCCATTGCCGAACGAAATAGAAAAGTGAGTGTATTTGATTTTAATCAAAAAATTCAGTTAAACGTATTGGGGAAAATTGGTGACAAACTAAAAACACAAATAAATTATGATACAGAGGCTGCTTTTGATTTTCAAAATCAAGTAAAATTAGAATACACAGGTTACGAAGACGACATTATAAAAAAAATAGAAGCAGGTAACGTAAGCCTCCCCTTGCAAGGTTCTTTGATAAGTGGAAGTCAGGCGTTATTTGGATTAAAAACACAAATGCAGTTTGGTAGAACAACAGTTACAACCTTGCTTTCTCAACAAAGAGGAAAAAAGCAAGAAGTAGAAGTTCAGGGCGGAACACAACTTACAAAGTTTGAAATTACCGGCGATAACTACGATGTGAACAAACATTATTTTCTTTCGCAATATTTTAGAGACAATTACAACAAGGCAATGTCTAATTTGCCCATTATAACTTCCAACATCAACATCACAAAAGTAGAGGTGTACATTACCAATATTAGCAGCGTGGTTGACAATACAAGAAATGCTTTGTGTTTTGCAGATTTAGGAGAAAGCGACAGAACTGTACAATTTGCAAACCCTACACAAAATCAAAAATGGTACAACCAAACTTTTGTGGGGCCTCCTGCAGCAGCAGATGCAACACAGCAATTTCCGGATAACAAAGGTTCAAACAATTTGTATGCAAGACTTACTGGAGCAGAATTTACAGGTGTTAGAGACATTAATTTGGCCAACAATAAACTATCGGCATACAGAGCGGCGCCCAACAATTTAAACCTGGTGCAAGATTACGAAGTGTTGGAAAGAGCAAGAAAATTGGCCACTACAGAATATTCGTTTAGCCCACAATTGGGGTATATTTCATTAAACTCTCCACTCACAAATAACGAGGTGTTGGCTGTTGCCTACCAATACAATGCAAATGGAAAAACATACCAGGTTGGAGAATTTTCTACAGATGGTGTAATAGATCCACAATGTTTGATTTTAAAAATGCTAAAGGCAAGTGCCCCTAGAGTAAAACTCCCCATGTGGGATTTGATGATGAAAAACGTTTATGCCATTGGCGGTTATGGATTAACAGAAAAAGATTTTAGATTAGACATTGTTTACAACGACATCAAAAGAGGAATTAATTTAAACTATCTAACAGAAACACGCTTGGCAGAAAAAGTGCTTTTGCAGGTGTGTGGATTGGACTCTGTGAATAACCAGCAAGAAAGAATCCCCGATGGAAATTTTGACTGGATACCTCAACTTACAATAAATACTCAAACAGGCAGGATTTTCTTCCCACTGCTGGAACCCTTTGGTAGCGATTTAAAAGCAAGAATGCAAGGCCCCTTAAATCCTAACGGAGAAGCATCCCCGCAGGACCAGGCATTTATCAAAAAATATGTTTACCAAGAATTGTACGATTCTACAAAAACTGCAGCCCAACAAATTCCTGCAAAAAACAGATTTAGAATAAGGGGTAGTTTTGCATCTGCCAACAATTCCGAAATTTCTTTAAACGGAACAAACATTCCTCAAGGTTCTGTAAAAGTTACCTCCAACGGAACACTTTTAACAGAGAATACAGATTATACCGTAGATTACGCTGCTGGCAAAGTAAGAATTACAAGTGCCTCTTTGTTGAGCTCCAACTCAAAAATAAATGTTTCTTACGAAAACCAACAAGCCTTTACACCTATTGTTAGAAACCTTATTGGAACAACAGTTGAGCACAAGTTTAACAAAGACTTTTCTATTGGAGGCACGTTTTTAAGACTAACAGAAAGACCACTAACGCCAAAGGTAACTATTGGCGATGAGCCGGTTGCCAATATGATTTATGGACTAAATGCCAACTATTTTGCCGAAGCACCTTGGCTTACGCGATTGGTAGATAAAATTCCATTAATAAGCACCAAAGAAAAATCAACCATTACACTTTCTGGAGAATTTGCACAATTAATACCCGGTCATTCAAAAGCAATTTCTAAAGAAGGAATTTCATACATTGATGACTTTGAAGCCACACAATCAGTGATTGATTTAAGACAGCAATTTAATTGGTTTTTGGCAAGTATTCCGCAGGGCCAAACAGATTTATTTCCCGAAACAAAATACAGTACGGATTTAAGGTACGGATACAATAGAGCTAAGCTTTCGTGGTACACAGTAGACCCCTTATTTTTTCAGAACGGAAATCTAACCCCTGAGCACATTAGAAACAACAAAGAACTTCAATCTAACCACAATACTAGAGAAGTATTAGAACGAGAAGTTTTCCCCAATAAACAGTTGCAAAATGCTTCGTTGCCAAATATTCCAATTTTAGATTTATCCTATTATCCCAATCAGCGTGGGCAATACAACTACGACAGAGGTTTAAATGGAACAGATATTTCTGCTGGAATAAATGCCGATGGAACACTAAAATTGCCTTCCAGCAGGTGGTCTGGAATAATGAGGAGAATAGAAAATAACGATTTTGAAACTGCCAACATAGAGTTCATTCAAGTGTGGATGATGGATCCGTTTAACGAGGACAACCCCAACCCAAACAACTCCGGAGAGTTGTATTTTAATTTAGGAGATGTTTCTGAAGATTTAATACCCGACAACAGAAAATATTTTGAAAATGGTTTGCCAATTGATGGAACTGTAGATTCAACAAAAGTAGGAACAACTAACTGGGGTAGGGTGCCGAAGATTCCTGCAGTTGTAAATGCTTTTGATGCATTGCCTTCTGCCAGACCATTTCAAGATGTTGGAATGGATGGTTTGGACGATGAAAATGAAAGAACTAAATTTTCATCCTTTTTAACCGAAATACAAAGTCAATTAAATCCTGCTGCATTCAGTAGAATTCAAAACGACCCTTCGTCTGATAACTTTAGTTATTTTAGAGGCCCAGCAGAAGATGCTGCACAACTTTCTATACAAAACCGTTATAAAAACTATGGGGGAACAGAGGGAAACTCCAGTGTTGACCAACCAAACGGTTATCCAATTTCTTCTACAAACTTACCCAATACCGAAGACATAAATAGAGACAACAATTTAAATTACAACGAAGCCTATTTTCAATACAAAATAAAAATTGATAGAAACAACATGGTTATTGGTGAAAATAATATTACTGATATTTTTGAAACATCTGTAACCACCAAAGACAACAGAAGTAGAACAATTAAATGGTACCAATTTAAAATTCCACTAAGAAATCCGGAAAGGAAAGTTGGGGAAATTTCTGACTTCCGCTCCATTCGTTTTATGAGAATGTACATGAAAGGATTTTCTGACTCTATTGTGCTAAGACTTGCCAGACTTGAACTTATTAGAGGAGATTGGAGAAAATATCTATTTGATATTAACGCTCCTGGGGAGTACGTTGCAGACGATAAATTTAGTTCTTCTTTGTTTGATATTTCGGCTGTAAATTTGGAGGAAAATGGAGACAGGCAACCCATAAAATATGTTTTGCCGCCCGGAATAGCTAGGGTAATAGACCCTACCCAAGCAAATTTGAGGCAATTGAATGAGCAAGCCTTAGTGCTTAGAGTTTGTGATTTGGCAGATGGTAAAGCAAAAGCTGCCTACAGAAATTTAAGTATAGACATACGACGTTACAAACGCTTAAGAATGTTTGTACATGCCGAAGCATTTAAAGAAGAGAGCATAAAAAAAGGTGAACTGCGATTCTTTATGAGAGTGGGTACAGACTTTGACCTAAACTACTATGAAATTGATTTGCCCTTAAACTTTACTCCTTGGGGAACAACAGACCCGGCAGGAATTTGGCCAGTAGACAATGAGGTAGATTTGGAATTTTCGCGGCTGTTAAACGCAAAATTAGCAAGGAACAACAGCAGTTACGACATTAATCAAAGGTACTTGTACAACGATCCATCCAATCCTGATGAAAATATTTACGTAG
This sequence comes from uncultured Bacteroidota bacterium, assembly GCA_903842515.1. Lineage (GTDB taxonomy): Bacteria > Bacteroidota > Bacteroidia > UBA4408 > UBA4408 > CAIMMJ01. The sequence continues at coordinate 6,555 of CAIMMJ010000091.1, forward strand.
TAGGAAATCCAAATTTGGCCAGTGTAAAAACAATAATGGTTGGAGTTAGAAATCCAAAGAAAATTGGCTTTCAGGATAAAACCGA
>CAIMMJ010000092.1 GCA_903842515.1 uncultured Bacteroidota bacterium
GCCAAAAGAATCTTTAGAACCTCTATCTCCTCTATCTCCTCTGTCTCCTCTGCCACTTCTTTCGCCACCACGTTCGTATCGTTCTCCTCTTTCGCTTCTTTCGTCTCTTCTCTCTCTTCCTTCACGTCTTGATGCATCAACATTTAAATCGTTTGCATTTCTATAATAATTCAAAAAGCGATTAAAATCCGTAGAAACCATTCGTTTTATCAATTCTTCTTTAGAAAGGTCTTTTAGCATTTCATTTATTGGAGGTAAAAAATCGCTAATTTCTTCTTCGTTAACTTCTGCATCGTGAATTTTCTTTACCAACGAAAACAATTGTTTTTCGCATACCTCAGAACCTGTAGGCACAGTTTTTTGCGTGAATCGTTGAGAAATAATTCTTTCTAATTCTCTTACTCTCCCTACTTCTTTGGTGTTTAAAATAATTACCGAAACACCCGATTTTCCTGCTCTTGCGGTTCTACCGCTTCTGTGTGTGTAGTTTTCTGAATCGTCGGGTAAATTGTAATTGATAACGTGTGTAACGTCGTTCACGTCTATCCCTCTTGCAGCAACGTCTGTGGCAACTAACATTTGTAATGAACGAGTTCTGTATCTGTTCATTACATGGTCTCTCTGCGATTGCGATAAATCTCCGTGCAAAGCGTCGGCATTGTATCCGTCTCTCATTAACTTATCGGCAATTTCTTGAGTTTCCATTCTAGTTCTGCAAAAAATTATTCCAAAAATGTCGGGATAATAATCTACAATTCTTTTTAGAGCCAAGTACCTGTCTTTTGCATGCACCACATAAAAGTGATGTTCTATATTTTCTGCACCAGAATTTTGTTTGCCAATTGTAATTTCAAAAGGCTCGCTCATGTATTTTTTTGCGATTCTAGAAACTTCTTTAGGCATGGTTGCAGAAAACAGCCAGGTGTTTTTTTCTTCTGGCGTTTCACCAAGGATAAGGTCTAAATCTTCTTTAAAACCCATGTTTAGCATTTCATCGGCCTCGTCTAAAACCACAAATTGAACACGGCCTAGTTTTACTCTTTTTCTGTTGATCATATCAACCATACGGCCCGGCGTTGCCACAATAATTTGAGCACCTCTGGAGATGTCTCTTATTTGGTTCTCAATACTTGCTCCTCCGTAAATTGGAACTACTCTGGCATTTTTTTCGAACTTTAAAAAGCTTTGAATGTCTCTTGAAATTTGAAGACAAAGCTCTCTTGTTGGACAAATTATAAGTGCTTGTGTATCATTGCTGTCAAAATCTGCTAATTGACAAATTGGCAAACCAAAGGCTGCCGTTTTTCCTGTTCCTGTTTGAGCTAATCCTACTAAATCTGAAGGGCTTGAAATTAATCTTGGAATGGCTTGTTCTTGAATGGGTGTTGGGGTGGTAAAACCTAGTGCGGTGATACCTTTTAGGATTGATTCTTTTAATCCTAAAGATTGAAAATCTTGCATTTAATTGTGTATTAGGCCGCAAAGGTAATAAAATAAAGCTATTTTACCACGATTTTTGAATGATTTGCCAATTATCATTCATTTCTTCATTGCTTACTTTTGATAAATTCTCCAATAAAACCCACGATCCTGTGGGAAATTCTAAGTTAAATTTATTATGTGTTATAAGATTTAGAAAGTCAGAAATTCCGTTATTGTGACCAACTATTGCTACAAAATCTAAATTAATGAGTTCTTTCTTTGCAATTTGCCTAATTTTTTTGCTTTCTGCTAAATACAAATGAGGTTCAAAACAAACTATGTTTTCATTTGAAATTTCTTGACCTAAAATAATACTTAATGTTTGAATTGTTCTTGCTGCAGGGCTGCAAATAAACTTATTTATTGAAGGAATTACAGTTGATAAATTTTTTTTCATTTCCGATGCCTCTCGTAACCCTCTTTTGTTGAGACCTCTACCAAAATCCGGGAATTCTTTTATGTCCCAATCTGATTTGGCATGCCTAATTAATAATAAATGCTTCATATTTGTACAAAAAATTTAATGATGAAAAAAGCGTTTCTGTTTTTAATTATTCTGTTTGCAAAGTTAACGATTGCCCAAAACACAGAGATATTAATGTTTGACATAAAACCTAATGGAACGGGTTTTACGATAAGCAACATGGTAAATATAAGCAAGAATAAAGGATACGATAACCAACCTTTTGTAAAGTCGGATGAAAAAAAACTTTTATATATAAGTAAGAGAGATAGCATTTCTACTGAGATTTATGAGTACGATTATGCAAAGAATAATACCAGAAGACTCACAAATAACAAAGAGAACGAATATTCACCTAAAATTATAGCTCCAAACAATAGATGTATGGTGGTTAAAGGCCCGGAGCAGCGGCTATCATTGTATTCAGAAGATTATTCTTCAGAAGATACAATTTTAGTAAATAAAGATTCCATTGGCTATTATTGCTATTTAGGTAAGGGAAAAATTGCGGCAAACGTCCTAACAAAATCACACTCTCTGCAGTTGATTGATACAGCAAAACTTGTGGAGCCCGAATTTATTGCAGGTAATGTAGGAAGAACAATTTTAGAATACAGGTCCGGCTTTATATATGTGCAATTGGGAGCAACAAAAAACGATATAAATAAAATAGCTCTGTATGACAACAGCATAAAAAGTAATATTCATTTAATTGATTTGCCTCCGGGCAAAGAAGATTTTTTATTGCATGAACAAAAAATTTATACCGTAATAGATGAAAAGTTATTTGAATGTAATTTAGAGGATCAGAGAAATTGGAAAGAAGTGGCCGACTTTAATCCATTTAAGTTAAAAGGCATTACAAGAATTGCTGTTAACCAAGAGTTTAGCAAGCTGTTTGTGGTTGCCACAGAAGAAGATTGGATGATTAGTTTAACACAAGCAGTTCCACAAACAAAAAAGGTGGTGACACAAAAAAAGTCTGTTTCTAATAAATCTGTTGAGGATAATAAAACTAATTCTGCTCCTTTAAAAACTGTAAAGCAGCCACCGCCAAAGAAATAGAGAATATTTAGGATGAATTTTAAAAGTTTTTTTGGATGTAAACTAAAATTAGTTACTTTTGCAACCCTGAACAAAAAGGTTCGGTAGTTCAGCTGGTTAGAATACGTGCCTGTCACGCACGGGGTCGCGGGTTCGAGTCCCGTCCGGACCGCAAAATTAAAGCCCTCAATTTTTGGGGGCTTTTTTGTTGGCCATTATTTGAGAATAATCCTTGATTTTTTTTCTCCCAAAAATATTATAGGTCTTGCTAATTTGTTTAATGCTGCAATAACTGCAGTTCTATCTGCTCCATTGCCAATACAACAACTGGCGTTTGATCAACCAAACATTGCAGTATTGTATTTCCCATTTACTTTTTTGCCTGGATTTATTGTGCCAATAGTTTTGTTTTCTCACCTAGTTGTAATTTCAAAACTTACCAGAAATAATTTAAGAAACTAATACTTCACCTGTCATTTCTTTTGGAATTTCTATGCCCATAATTTTTAAAATACTTGGTGCAATATCTGCCAATTTTCCGTTTTTAATTTGTTTAAAATCTTTGTCAATTAAAATACAAGGAACAGGATTTTTTGAGTGTGCGGTATTGGGGCTTCCATCTTGGTTTACTGCAAAATCGGCATTGCCGTGGTCTGCAATAATAATAAATGAATAACCGTTTTTTATTCCTGTTTCTACTACTTCTTTCAAACAAGTATCAACGGTTTCAATTGCTTTTACTATGGCAGAAAACACACCTGTATGTCCAACCATATCGGCATTGGCGAAGTTTAAACAAATAAAATCAGAAGCCTGTGTATTCATCTCCAATACTACTTTGTCTTTTAGTTCAGGTGCACTCATTTGCGGCTGCAAGTCGTAGGTGGCTACTTTTGGCGATGGAGCCATGATTCTTTTTTCTCCATTAAAAATATCTTCTCTACCGCCCGAAAAGAAAAATGTAACGTGAGGATATTTCTCTGTCTCGGCCATTCTTATTTGGGTTTTACCAGAATTTGATAAAACTTCACCAAGAGTGTTGTAAATATTTTCTTTGTCAAACACCACTTTTACATTTTTATACGTTTCGTCGTAATTGGTGATTGTAACGTAATTTAAATTCAGTTTTTTCATTCCAAACTCTGGAAAGTCTTTTTGTGAAAGTACCTCAGTAATTTCTCTGCAGCGGTCTGTTCTAAAGTTGAAACAAAAAACAGAATCGCCCTCAGAAATTGCTGGGAAATTATTTCCATTTTCATCTGTTAGAAGTATAGGTTCAATAAATTCATCAGTAACCCCATTTTTATAGGATTCTAAAATTGCTTCTTTTGCTGATGAATATTTTTTGCCAATTGTATTCACAAAAAGGTCGTAAGCTTTTTTTACTCTTTCCCATCTTTTATCTCTGTCCATTGCAAAGTAACGACCTATGATTGACGCTATCTTAATATTTGTTCCATTTAATGAGTTTTCTAATTTTTCTAAATAGGCTAATCCACTTTTGGGATCGGTATCTCTGCCATCGGTAATAGCATGAATAAATACTTTTTTGCATCCATTTTCTTCTGCCAATTTTGCTAAATAAATTAAATGATCAAGTGATGAATGCACTCCGCCCTCAGAAACCAATCCTATTAAATGCAAATTATTTTTACCGGTTTTTACAGTTTCAAATAAATTTTTAACGGTTAAATTGTTGTCAATAGTTTTTTCTTTTATTGCTTTGTTTATAAGCTCTAAATCTTGGTATACAATTCTGCCTGCACCAATATTCAAATGTCCCACTTCGCTATTTCCCATTTGCCCTGCCGGCAATCCAACTTGTTCTCCATAAGTTACTAATGTGCTATTTGGATAGCTTGACATTAAATAATCCATATATGGTTTTTTTGCATTTTCTATGGCATTAGAAGAATCTTTTTTTCCTAATCCCCAACCGTCTAAAATTACCAATGCTAATTTTTTCATTTTATATATTTTATACTGCATTAAATGTTATGCAAAAATTACTTCCTTGTGGCGTGTTATTTTTAATTTCTATTTTGCCTTCGCACATCTTTACTAAATTTTTTACAATGTATAAACCAAGTCCTGTTCCTTTGCTGTTTCTGGTTTCTTCGCTTCCAACTCTATAAAATTTTGTAAACACTTTTTCTTTTTCAGCATCCTTTATTCCTATTCCATTGTCTTTAATTTCCAGCAATGCTTGATTGTTGTTTTTAGTAAGATGAATTTCAATTTCAGAATTTGAGGATGAATATTTAATGGCATTATCCATTA
>CAIMMJ010000093.1 GCA_903842515.1 uncultured Bacteroidota bacterium
ACCAAAGCAAAATTCAGAGATGCCATTTTAAACATGCAACGCTTAAGCCTTGACGAACAAAATAAATACTTACAAGATTTGCATTTAAGCTACAAAGGTAATTTAGGGCAAGTGGACGATATTTGTGTGATTGGGGTGAGGGTGTAGTGTGGTTGTGAAGTATGTAAAATAATTAGCTAAATTTGTAGGGTAAATAAAAGTAATGAACCTCGACCGTAAACTATTTTGGGATGTAGATTATGATAAACTCGATTGGGAAAAATATGCCTCGTGGGTTATTGTAAGGGTTTTTGAGCGTGGCGATGTGGATGATATTAGGCAAGTAAGACGGCATTACAGTGATGAAAAAATTAGCGACTCACTTCTCAACGCCAAATCAATAAGATTAGACAGATTGTATTTGGCGGCAGCAGTTATAGACCAACCTTTAGAAAAATTTAAATGTTATTTAAATCAACAGTTGAACCCAAAACTTTTTCGCTTCTAAAAGATTTGCTTAATTTAGAAGAACTAAAAAATTTTGCATTAGTTGGCGGCACTGCTTTGTCATTAAAATATGGACATAGAAAGTCTGTTGATTTGGAATTAATCACTACAATTAAGTTTGATGTTGAAAGTTTATCAGAAAGTTTAAAATTCAAATTTGGTGAGTCCTACAGAAACGAGAGTCCGAATGTAAAGTTTGGTATTTTTTGCTATATCAAAGATGTCAAAATTGACTTAATTCATTATAATCATGAATTTCTATACCCTACCGAAACCGCCGACGGAGTTAGAATGTTCAGTATTCCGGATATTGCAGCAATGAAGATTAACGCAATTTTAGGCAGGGGAGCAAAGAAAGATTTTTGGGATTTAGCTTTATTATTAAAACATTATCAATTAAAAGAAATAATAGAATTCCACCGTTTAAAATTTCCCAATCAACAATTATTAATTTCCATTCCCAATGCCATCACTTATTTTGCCGATGCCGAAGAAAGCCCCGAGCCCATTAGTTTAAATGGCCAATCTTGGGAGGAAGTAAAAAGATCAATTCAAAAGGCGGTAAGAGATTTTCTTTAAATCGCTCCCTGTTTTTCTCTAATTAATAATATTTTACCAATTAATTAGTCATTCCTTAAATTCACTAAAATCTTTTCAAATCCATTAATACGGAATGTTAGCATTGTTTTTTTTGCACGGTTTGTTTAGGGAAACGAATCAAAAAATGGTGTTTTTTAAGAGTATTAAACAACCTTATTTCATCTGGTTATTTTTGTGGTATAATTAAGCCGAAACAATGGCACAAAGTTTCACAAAGGATTGGACATGCAACAGTTTTCTCTCAAATTTTCTTTGAGTTTTCCCACGTGGTGGAGTGGTATAGCTATTTCACAAAGTTCCACAAAGGATTCACAAAGTTTCACAAAGGATTCCAAATGCTAAATTTTCCACATAAATTTTCTTTGTGTTTTCCGCCGTGGCGGAGTGGTATTTTTTCTTTGTGTCTTCTGTCGTGGCGGAGTGGTATAGCTATTTCACCAAGTTTCACAAAGGATTCACAAAGTTTCACAAAGGATTCCAAATGCTAAATTTTCCACATAAATTTTCTTTGTGTTTTCCGCCGTGGCGGAGTGGTATTTTTTCT
>CAIMMJ010000094.1 GCA_903842515.1 uncultured Bacteroidota bacterium
TCAAAAGTTTAACTAACTTTTGTTCTTCTTGTTTTTTCATTTTTCGTCCTTTGTTGTGATAGTCATTATTAACTATCTCGTTGCCTAGAATAATCTAGGCAACGGGTTAATTAATATATTCTTAATCTTTCGTTTTCTGCCTCGTTTTCAATATCGTCAAAACGCACCCATTTTCTTCTGCCGTCTTTTAATTCAATTAAAGAATATTTTTTATAGTCTATATCTTCATCTGCTATCAAAACCATTTTAGCTTGTTTTCTATAATCGTTATGAGTGCAATCTTTCCACGCCTCTTCATTTTTAAAAATTTCTTTCCAATGAATTGCGTCCCACTCTATTTCAGATTTTTGTTCTGCTATTGGTAAATCTGAAAACTTTATGTTTTGTTTTAGTATTTTCATTTTTCGTCCTTTTGTTATTTTTGCTTAATGTTAGTATATTTGACAAATATGGCAAGATTGTGTTCTTTTTAAAATATATTTGATGTCGTTTAGTAGGTGTTGATAACTTGACCACTATTAGTAGGTTGTAATAAAGTCACACATTGTTGCATAAATACATACAACTTAAAGTTGTACAACTTACACGATTAGGTCGTGTAAGAAATAATTTGACATTTTTAGTAAATAATATTAATATTTGATTGTAAAATTGTTTTTATACATTTTTACGTCCTTTCTTGCTAGGGGTGGTTTATTCTGCCCCTAGTTTAAAAATTCATAACAAGTCGGTTTTAGTGAGTAGGCACGTGTTCCGTGTTGCGTGTCGCTTGTGTAGGGTGTCAATAATGGCGTAAAACGCTACACGGCTCACGGCTCACGGTTAAAGGGTTGATTTATATAGCTTTTTGAAACTAGGAATTTTCGGAAAAAATAAGCTAGTAAAGACGCCAATTTTCCCAGAAATAGCACACTAAGGGGATTTGTATACAAAAAAATTTTAAAAAATGCAAGTGGAAATAGGTCAAAAACTAGGAAAAATTGACAAATATGCCAGATTAATCATATATATCAATAGGTTATTCATTCCTAAAAGTTTTGTCAAACTGGGAAAAGATAGCAATACCAATGGTTATTTTTTCCCAGTTATTGACAACTCTGGGAAAACATAGCAATAGCAATAGTTTTTTAATAATTAGTAATCATATGATTACTAAACGGAAACACTTGTATAGAAAATAAATTTTTTAAAAAATATTTGTATATAGATTACCTTAGAGAAAACAGTTAAAATGAATTCTTATGGCGTCTAAGAAAAACACTCTAAAAACATTAACTGATTTAACTCCGAAACAACGTAAATTTGTGGATGTCTTAGTTGCGAATTGGGGTAGTATGACAAAGGCTGACGCGTGTATCGAGGCGGGCTATTCAACAAAAGACGGCGGAAAACCATACGAAACTGCAAGCAAATTAACAAACCCAGAATTAAATCCGCACGTTGTAAGATATTTAGAAAAAAGATTATCTCAAGAATTACAAAAATATGAAAAAGATAAATTACGTTCATTCAAAGTTTTTGAACGATTAAGAAATAAAGCCGAAGAAAAAAATCAATTTAATTCTGCTGTCCAATCTGAATTTCGTATGGGTCAATTATCTGGTTTTTATGTTGATAAAAAAGAAATTTCGCACGTAGGCTTAGA
>CAIMMJ010000095.1 GCA_903842515.1 uncultured Bacteroidota bacterium
ATCGTTTTTTTTCCTCGTTTTCTTTGCGTTTCTTAACGTTCTTAGTTTAGATAAAGCTTCTGGCCTTATAAGTAATGTAAATGCTCAAGATCAAGTATCTAATGCAGATACTACAGCATTAAACTCTGCGCAGAAATCAGTTTTTACTGAATTAAAAAAGGCAGCTGGTGATGATAAAAATACCAAGCAATCATTGTTAATGATCGCATTGGTTATTGGTGTGGTATTATTAGCAATGTGGCTAGCATTTAGGGGTGGCAAAGATACAAAACCTCAAGCATTCAGCAGAACTCCAAAAAAACAAATTTAAATTTATAGCCAATTATTTTCCAGTGCATCTAAGGCATGGTAGGTAATTATTATGTTGGCTCCGGCCCTTGCAAAAGCAGTTAGATTTTCTCTCACTATTTTTCCTTCGTCAACCCAACCTTTTAAAGCGGCTGCCTTTACCATTGAATACTCTCCAGAAACGTTATAACAGGCAATGGGTAAATTGGTGTTTAACTTTAATTGCTTAATTACATCTAAATACGCTAAGGCGGGTTTTACCATTAATATATCGGCACCTTCGTTCTCGTCTAGGATTGCCTCTTGCATTGCCTCCAATGAATTTCTATAATCCATTTGGTAAGCTTTTCTATCTCCAGATTGAGGCGAAGAATCTGCTGCTTCTCTAAAGGGTCCATAATATGCTGATGCATATTTTATGGAATAAGACATCACACCTGTTTCTGTAAAACCATTTGAATCCATCAAACTTCTGATAGCCCCTACCCTGCCATCCATCATATCCGAAGGTGCAACCATATCCACTCCTGCTCTTGCATGCGAAAGTGCCATTTTAGTTAAAATATCTACAGATTCATCGTTTTTTACATACCCATTTTCTAGTACTCCACAATGTCCGTGAGTTGTGTAGGCACATAAACATACATCAGAAATTAAGAAAATATCGTCTTTAAATTCTTTTTTTAATTCAGAAATAGCTGTTGAAACTATCGAATTTTGTTGATGGCTGGATATGGCATTTTCAGATTTTTCTTCGCCAACTCCAAAAATCAGAAGTTTATTTACTCCTAATTTTAAAGATTTTTCAGTATGTTTAATCAATTCGTCTACCGAGTAATTAAAAATACCTGGCATGGAGGAAATTTCTTTTATTAAACTTTTACCTGGCATTGCAAAAACTGGATATACCAGCATGTCTTTGTGCAAGCGGGTTTCTGCCACCATTTCGCGAATTATTGGATTTTTTCTATTTCTGCGTGGTCTATTAGTTATATCCATTGGTACAAATTGAATAAATTTTTTCGAGAAGTGCTATTGATGTATTTTTATGACAAACAAAATAGTTTGTAATTCCGCAGTTCTCCATTTCTTTGGCAGTTGTTTTGCCAAATGCTATAAGTTTTTGGTGTGGAAAAAAACTATGTTGATTTTTATAACTTTTAAAGTTTGATGGACTTGTGAAAACCACAATTTCATTTTCTATTTTTTCTATGTCTGGCAATGGTGTAGTTTCATACAATGCAAATTTTTCCTTTTTAACTGAATCAGACAATGAATTAAATACAGTATCTTTTGTTATGTTTGAAACCGGAAATAATACAGATAAAGGTTGGTGCTCATGTTCAAATAGCTTTGCAACGTGTTCAGGACTTTTGTCCTTGCCCGAAAAATCACACAATCCAAACACCTCAATTGCTTTTAGTGCTGTTGAAGCTCCAATTGCAGCTATTTTGGAAATGGGTTTCCCATAAACTTCATTGTATATTTGTACAGCTTTTTTACTGGTAAAAAAAATCCACTCCGTTGGTTCTATTTTAATTTTTTGGTAGGGAACACTATTTATTAAGGTGGAAAATTTAAACGTAAACCCATTATCCTGCAATGAATTTTGAACTGCAATTAAATTGTTGTTTGATGATGAAACAAAAACACTTTTGGGCATAAACGATTTTATATTCTCAACAATTCTATCCACCAAATTTGTATCAACATTAGACTCATAATAAAACCTCATGGGTGCTTTGTTCCATGAGCTTGCCTTAGAAATTTTTACTTGAAATACCTCTTTATTTTTTTCTGCCATTGCACCAAGAGGCAATTGACAGCCGCCATCAAATCTATTTAATATTCCCCGCTCAATAGCAATTAAATCTTGCACATTTTTATTGTTTATTTTAGACAGAAGTTTAATTAGTTGCACATCATTTTCTCTGGTTTGAATAGCAAGTACGCCTTGAGCAGGAGCAGGAACAATCTCGTCTACTGTTAATGGCCTAGAAACTAAATCGGAAGTGTTGAGTTGAAGCCTTTTAATCCCTGCTATTGCCAATACAACAGCATCATAATTGTTTGTTCTTACTTTATTTAACCTGGTTGGAACGTTTCCGCGGATATCTTTAATTACTAAATTGCTTTGCAGCATTTTAATTTGAGACTTTCTTCTGGCACTTGATGTTGCAATAACAGAACCTTTTTTTATTCCAAGGGGCTCAGACAAATCTACTTTTAGTGGATGAATAAAAATACAATCTATGGCTTCTTCTCTTTCAGAAACAGCAGCAATGGTAAGCCCAGGCGTATTTTCTGTTGGCAAATCTTTGTGCGAATGTATGGCTAAATCTATATCGTTTTTGAGTAAGGCATCTTCAATTTCTTTGGTAAAAAATCCTTTTCCTTCGAGTTTGTCAAAGTTTAAATTTTGAATAATATCTCCTTGTGTTTTTATGATTTTTATTTGGGTTTCGCATCCCAATTTTTGCAATTGACTTTGCACATAATTTGCTTGCCAAAGTGCAAGTTCGCTGCCTCTAGAGCCTATAATTAATTTTTTGGTATTCAAACTTTTTCGAGTAAAATTTCTTTGGCTTTTTTAATGGGTAAAGAAATATATTTTTTCTCTACATATTCCATGATCTTCTCTACCACATCTCTAGACTCTGAATCTAGTTTTGCAAGGTCTTTTGCAAAAACAAGTGACAGTGCATTTTCTTTGATTTCTTTTACTAGCCTTGGAATTTCTTGCATTGCAATTTCCACTTCTCTAATTTTAAAAATCTCTTTACTTTGCGCAAGGCATTCTTCAATTATCTTTTCGCACTTACTAATTTCATTTTGGCGATACAAAAGATTTTCTTCTGATTTTTGTTTAAGTTGATTATAATGTATGTATTCAAAAAGGTTATCATTGATTAATGAATCTTCAATGTCGTTGGGCAAAGAAAGGTCCACAACAATTTTGGTGGAATTTTCATTCTTGTTTAGTGCAGAATAAATTTCTGATGTAATAATTGGAGAATCAGAATTTGTGCAAGTAATTAATACATCAAATCCGTGTGCCCAGCTTTTTAGATTTTCTAGAGAATGAGGTGTATAAGAAAATTCCTTTGCCAGCGCTTCTGCTTTTTCTAGAGTTCTGTTGAAAATACTTACGTTTTTAAAATTGTTCTTACTTAAAAACCTGAGCATATTTGTGTTTGTTACACCGGCACCTACCATTACAATTCGTGAATCTATAGATGGCTTTTTTTCAATTAAACTCTGAAAGGCCAATGAAACTACAGATACTTGTTTTGTTGATATATTTGTTTCAGAAAATATTCTCTTGGCAGTCTCTATAGTTTGTTTTATTGCCAAACGTATAGAGTCTCCTGTTACACCAATAAAATTGCATTTTTCGTAAGACTCTCTAACTTGAGTAATAATTTCTCTTTCACCAACCACCATTGAATCTAAAGAGGAAGCAAGCCTAAATAAATGTTCAACTGCAATTTTGCCCGAAAACAATTCTGCTTTTGAAGCAATTGCACCAATGGTTTCTTTTGATAAGTGTGGCTTATAAAAATTTAGTAATTTAAATGGACAAGGTTGCTGATTGCTCACCACTAAAAACTCTACTCTGTTACAAGTAGAAATCATCATTAGTTCATCGGCATTTAAGTTCTCTTTTAGGGTTGGCAATAAATGTTCCCATTGTTCTTGAGGTGTATTTAATTGTCCAATTAATTGAAAATCTAATGTTTTAAAAGTGTATGCTACAACGTGAAACTTTTTCAATTTAATTTGTTTGGTGCAAATGTCTTTGATGTGGTGCAACTATTGTCATTTATTTGTCAATTAACTTGTAAAATAAGTTATTTTGAACGATTTTAAATAGAGGTTTTGCCTAATGGTTTTTTTATTGGCTGAATTGTTCTAAAAAAAATTGAATTCGGCTTTAAAGAGAAGGTTGATTGGAACAAAAGAATGAATAAAATACTTTAAGATTTTATTTTTTGGATGGAAAGACAAAAAACTATTCCTTCCAAATAAAACTACCTTTTTTATCAACATAACCTGTTTGGCCACTTTTCATGCTGCCTTTTTTTATGTAGGCCAGTCCGTTTTCAAATTCAACAGGAAACTCAAATTGATAATCTATAACAATTTTGCCTGTTTTATCAATAAATCCCCATTTAGATTTTTCATCTAGTTTAACACACGACATTCCATCCTTAAAATAAAACGCTCCAAAAAACTTTGGAGTAATTACCACTTTACCCATTTTGTCGATAAACCCAAATTTTCCACTTTTAAAATCGCCTACTCTGATCAAAGCTAAACCATCAGAAAAAAAGAAAGCCCTGTCGAACTCGGCTTCAATTACCATTGTTCCTGTTTTATCAATAAAGCCCCATTTTCCAGTAGCTTCAGAGCCAATTCTTACATTTGCTTTACCTTCCCTAAAATCAAAGCAATCGTCGTATTGTTGTTTAATAACAATTTCGCCAGCCTTATTTATGAAGCCCCATTTAGCAGTTTTTATATTGCCCATTTTTATTCTAGCTAAACCTTCTGAAAAATCATAAGCAAACTCAAATTTAGGCTCTATACTAATTTTTCCTGTTTTATCTATATAACCAAGCTTTGGGCCAATTTGAACTCTTGCTAATCCTTCAGAAAATTTGTACGCAAAATCACATTTTACATTAAACACTTTTTTACCAGATTTATCAATAAACATCCAATCGTTTCCTTTTCTTACAGGAGCTAAGCCTTCTGAAAATCCATATCCGTCGTCAAAGGTTGGCTCAATGGCAACTTTACCTTGATCGTTAATAAATCCTACTTTACCATTCTTCTTTACCAAACCCATTCCTTCAGAAAATTTTTCGGCAAAATTAAAACTTGGCTCCACCACAACTTTTCCGCTTTGATTGATAAATCCATATTTACCCTTAGATTGAAAAGGAAAAAGGTCAGATGCAAATACACTTAAAGCTGAAACAGTGAAAAAAGTTAGACAATATAAAAGTTTTTTCATAGTTGAATTTGAGATTTAAAAAAACAATATTCCAAAAATTAATCTTATTAAGCAAACAAATCTCTATCCTTTTATAATTTATAAACAAAAACACGTTCAATTTTTTTAGTTTTGTATAATCAAATACTTGTTTAATTTAGCGGAGTTATTTAATATGCTAGAATTTACTGCACAAAACATTGCCGATTTAATTGGTGGAAAAGTTGAAGGAAATAGTGAAGAAAAAGTAAGTACTTTATCAAAAATAGAGGAAGGTAGAGTTGGTTCGCTTTGTTTTTTATCTAACCCTGCCTATGCGCCGCACATATACACTACATTGGCTTCGGTAGTTATTGTGAACAACGATTTTGTACCAGAAAACAAAATTGCTGCCACCTTAATAAGGGTTGAAAATGCTTACCATGCTTTTGCAAAATTGTTGGAAGTTTACAATCAAATAAAGAATAATAAAACAGGAATAGAACAACCGAGTTTTATTTCAGCTAGTGCAAAAATTGGTAAAAATGTTTATGTAGGTGCATTTGCATATATTGGCGATAATGCAATTATTGGCGATAATACCAAAGTGTTTCCTCAATCCTATATTGGCGATAATGCTGTGATTGGAGCTAATTGCACACTTTTTTCGGGAGTGAAAATATATAGCGATTGCAAGATAGGTAACTATGTAACGCTGCACTCGGGTGTAATTGTTGGTGGCGATGGCTTTGGTTTTGCACCAAACAGTGAAGGAAATTACAATAAAGTGCCGCAAATAGGAAACGTAGTAATTGAAGACCATGTAGAAGTTGGTGCAAGCACAACCATAGACAGGGCAACATTGGGTTCTACCATAATAAGAAAAGGTGTTAAACTTGACAATTTAATTCAAGTTGCACACAATGTGGAAATAGGCGAAAATACGGTTATTGCTGCACAATCAGGAATTGCAGGTTCTACAAAAATTGGAGCAAACTGCATGATTGGTGGACAGGTAGGAATAGTAGGACATTTAACCATTGCCAATGGTGTTAAAATTGCAGCACAAAGCGGAATTGGAAACAGCATAACCAAGGAAGGAGAAATTTTTCAGGGTTCTCCTGCATTTTCAATTGGCGAATACAAAAGAAGTTATATTCTTTTTAGAAAATTCCCAGAAATAAATCAAAAGATAAACGAATTAGAAAAACTAATTGCAGAACAATCTGCCAAAGAATAAATATCAAGCTTCATTAATGACAGAAAAACAAAGAACTTTAAAATCGCAAGTTACAATTTCAGGCGTAGGCTTGCATACAGGAGTAACTGCCAACTTAACCCTGTGTCCGGCTCAAGAAAATTTTGGATATAAATTTCAAAGAATAGATATAGAGGAACAACCAATTATTGAAGCAGACTGTGATTTGGTAGTAGATACCGCAAGAGGAACAACTTTAGGTAAAAACAATGTTAAAGTATATACCATCGAACATGTTTTGGCAGCATTGGTGGGTATGCAGGTTGACAATTGTTTAATTAAAATTGATGCCCAAGAAGTGCCAATTCTTGATGGAAGTTCTAAGCCTTACATTGATGCAATAATATCTGTGGGTTTTGAGGAGCAAAAAGCGGAAAGAGACTATTTTGTTCTTACAGAAAATCTAACATTTGAAGACCCAATAAAAAAAGCAGAAATGCTTGCCGTTCCCTCTGAGGATTATAGGATTACAGTAATGGTTGATTATAATTCGCCCTTGTTAGGAACGCAGCATGCTTCGATGTATCATATTGGCGAATTTAAAGAAGATATTTCTTCGTGCAGAACATTTTGTTTTGTGCACGAACTAGAATTTTTAGTTAAAAATAATTTAATAAAAGGCGGTGATTTAAGCAATGCCATTGTTATTTGCGACAGAGACATTTCTCAAGAAAAATTAGATGAATTGGCCTTGATGCTAAATAAGCCTGCAGTAAAAATTGTAGGCAAAGGCTATTTGAATAATGTTCAATTGCAATACCAAAACGAACCTGCAAGGCATAAACTTTTAGACATTGTTGGAGATTTGGCACTTGCCGGAAAACCAATAAAAGGACATATTCTAGCAGCTCGCCCGGGGCATTCTTCCAACGTGGAATTTGCAAAAATTATTAAACAAAAAATTCAGGAAGCAAAAAAGAAAAAGAACGAATTGCCGCAATTTGATTTGAATGCAGAACCCTTGATGAACGTTACAGACATCATGAAACTGCTGCCACATAGACCCCCATTTTTGTTGATAGATAAAATTTTAGAGCTTACAGAAACAAGAGTGGTTGGCTTAAAAAACGTTACTATGAACGAATCATTTTTTGTTGGTCATTTTCCGGATAACCCTGTTATGCCTGGAGTTTTGCAAGTAGAGGCAATGGCTCAAACGGGGGGTGTTTTGGTATTAAAAACTGTTCCCGACCCCGAAAATTACCTTACTTATTTTATGAAAATAGAGCAGGTAAAATTTAAAAACAAAGTATTGCCTGGCGATACCATAATTTTTGCTTTAGAGCTAGTAAGTCCTATCCGCAGGGGCTTGTGCCACATGAAAGGCCAAGCAATAGTAGGTAACAAAGTAGTGATGGAAGCAGAAATGTTGGCACAAATAGTAAAAGTTAAATAAAGAGTTTACAATAAAACCATATATTAATAGTTATAACGCACCATGATAAGTCCACTAGCATCTGTTCATCCAAACGCAAAAATTGCGAACAATGTTTCTATTGATGCTTTTGTTTCTGTTGCCGAAGATGTAATTATTGAAGAAGGAAGTTGGATTGGCCCTAACGCAGTGATAATGGACGGTGCAAGAATTGGTAAAAATTGCAAGATTTTTCCGGGAGCCGTAATTTCAGCAATCCCTCAAGATTTAAAATTTTCGGGCGAAAAAACTACAGCAGAAATTGGGGATAACACCACCATTAGGGAATTTGTAACAATAAATAGAGGTACTTTAGATAGAAACAAAACCAGTGTTGGAAAAAATTGTTTGCTTATGGCTTATGTTCATGTTGCACACGATTGCTCCGTAGGAAATAATGTAATTTTAGCAAACAGCGTAAATCTTGCAGGACACGTTACAATTGATGATTATGCTATTTTAGAAGGGCTTGTGGCGGTGCAACAATTTGTAATTATTGGGGAGCACAGTTTTGTTACAGGCGGAAGTTTAGTTAGAAAAAATGTTCCACCTTATGTAAAAGCTGCTCGTGAACCACTTTCTTATGTAGGAATAAATTCTGTTGGATTGCGAAGAAGAGGTTTTTCAAATGAAGCAATTCTGCAAATAGAAGATATATATAGAACTATATACGTTAAAGGCTATAACGTTACGAACGCTGTTAAAATCGTAGAATTAGAAGCTCCAAAGAGCAAAGAGAAAGATATAATAATTGAATTTATAAACAAAAGCACCAACGGTATAATGAGAGGTGTATTATAACGTAAAAAATGAAAATGATTGATTTAGTGGCGGCTTTCCCGTCACAACTAACAAAGGCAATAGAAATTGCAAAGCATGCAACGCTAAAAGAAACGTCCCACCCAATACATAATATTTTCATAAGTGGTTTGGGTGGCTCTGGAATTGGTGGAAGTGTTGTAAAGGAACTTACGGAAAATGAATCTTTAGTTCCAATTACAATCAACAAAGATTATTTTGTGCCAAATTACGTAAGCAAAAATACGCTAGCTATTATTTGTTCATACAGTGGAAATACGGAAGAAACATTAAATGTATTAAAGCTAGCCATTGAAAAAGAAGCACATATTGTTTGTATTTCTTCGGGAGGTAAAATTTCAGAAATAGCCAAAGATAAAAACCTTTCCCTAATAACCATACCAGGTGGAATGCCCCCAAGAAGTTGTATAGGTTATTCTATAACTCAGATTTTTAAAGTGTTTGAATTCTACAAAATTATTGAGCCAAATGCTTTAAACGAAATAGAGAAATCGATTGTATTGTTAGAAAAGGAAACCGAAAATATAAAAACTATCGCAAAAAATGCAGCAGAATTTTTAACTAATAAACTTCCTGTTATATATACATTAGGAAACACCGAAGCTGTTGCCATCAGGTTTAGGCAGCAAATTAATGAAAATGCAAAAATGTTGTGTTGGCACCATGTGTTGCCAGAAATGAATCACAATGAGTTGGTAGGTTGGACAACAGAAAATAAAAATTTAGCAGTTGTAGTTTTTAGGTATGCGTCGGATTATTACCGCACTCTAAAAAGGCTTGAAATTTGCAAAGAAGTATTTTTAAAATATACTCCGCACTACTTAGAACTAAATTGCTTGGGCAACACAGAAATACAAAGAGCAATTTATGCTATTCATTTAGGCGATTGGATAAGCTGTTATCTTTCTGAAATTAGAAATGTTGATGCCAGCGAAATTAAAGTGATTGACTTTTTAAAATCCTCGTTGGAAAAAATTTAAGCATATTGTTAAAACAAGAACGGGAACCTCTATCGAAGTTCCCGTTTTTTATTGCCCGTATTTATCTGTTGGTTACAATTATTTTTTGATTGGTAATTTCACCGTCGATAATAATTTGAAAATAATATATTCCATTTGCTAAGTCGCTTGTTTGGAGCTGAACATTTGCAAAACCTGATGCTGCGGTTAAATTAGAATTATACACTTCTGCACCCTTGGAGTTAGATAATCTTAGAACTATTAAGGATTTGTTTTGAACTCCACTAATAGAAACATTTACATTGTTTCCATTGCTTGGGTTTGGATAAACAGAAATGTATTTTTGAGTTTTTATTCCTTCAAATTCTACCATCACCAATTTGGAGTATTCAAAATTGCCATCAAAATCTGTTTGTTTAAGTCTGTAATAGTTTTTACCGTTTGCTGGGTTTTTATCCAAAGAAGAGTAGTTTAAAATTCCATTGTGATTTCCTGCTCCTTTTACTTTATCAATTTCTGTAAAATTTACCCCATCTAATGTTCTTTCAATAGTAAAGAAATCGTTGTTGGTTTCGGATAAGGTGCTCCAAGAAAGAGCCGTAGAATTAACGTTCTTTTTAGCATCAAAATTAATTAAGCTAATAGGAAGCGGAGTTCCACCGCCATTTCCGGTGATATCAGAAAAACTATAAATTCCCTCCCAATGCATTGTGTTTGCTCCTATATTCACCGAGCCTGTTCCCATTTGAAAAGAAGCAGAAGATCCGCCAGCGCCAATCCATCCTGTGCCTTGACCTGAACCAGGAGTCCATTTGTAAGGGAATATGGTTGCTTCGCTTCCAGCAACGTCAGTCTGAACATAAGAAAAATCCACACCATAGGCAAAACCTGCAAGCAAGCCAGTTTGCTCCATAGACCAGTATCTGTTTAAATAATTTAATGAAGTGCCTATTTGTGGGTGAGAGGTGGCTGTTACGCTGCCTGTAATAAAACTACCTGGAGTTGAACCGTTGTAGAGTGTTAAGTCTATTGGGGTATAATTGGTGGCATCACCCACCGGAAAATTGTAAACAGCATTTAATCCGGTAAAACGTTTTAAGGTAGAGGTATTTCCTCCATTGTAAGTTACCAAATATTTGCTTGGTGTAACTCCTGTAATACTTCCACTTGCGCTGGCAGTTCCAACAGTTATTAAATTTGTTCCATTAAGGATAAATTTACCCGTTACAAAATTTAGATTGTTTGTAACGTTTATTGCAGTACCGCTAGTTGCAATAACATCTCCAAGAGCAGGTGATATTTCCAGATCATAGAAAGTTTCAAATGCCACACCAGAGCCGGTTGTAATAGTTTGATCACCTGCAGCTTGCCTGTCAAAAATTATTTTCTTAAATGTGGGGTCATTAAATGCCGAAGTTGCACCTGTTCTTGTCCAATTCCCTCCTAATGAAAAAGTTCCAACTCCAACATAGTTCAAAGAGAAACTTCCGTTTGTTACTGTTAGGTTACCCCTTAATGATCTAGTGTCTTCTAACCTCAAATCTGTTCCGGCATCCAAAATTTCCACATTAAAAGGAATACCTGCATTACCGGAGTTTATTGATCCTGCAGCCCAAGTTTTATCGTTTACACCAACAACATAATCAACAGTATTAGAAATTCTAAGAGTAGAATTAGTTCCATAGTAACAAGGATTTAACATTTGCCCAACAGAACCACCCAATAAAATTTGAAGTGTTCCATTTATTGTTGTTGGATTACCTGCACCAAAATCTATTGCGCCATCGCCCACTCTTAACAATACATTTGAATCAAAATTTAACAATGTTCCTCCGCTTGTTGAAACTGTTTTGGTGTAATCGTTAGGTTGATTTGCACCAAGTCCGGTAACATCAAATCTAGATCCGGCAGAACCAGTAATTACTCTTGTTCCCCCACCGCTAACTGTTATACTGCCCGAAAATGCAGGTGATGTTGCTCTGCCTCGGTGAGTAAAAGTAAAAGTTCCAAGATTTAAATTTCCTCCGCTTAAAATTAGGTTCCTGTTTACCGTTTTGTTGCTGCTCAAAGTGGTAGTTCCAGCAGTTATTTCAATATCTCTAATTTTATCTAAATCGGTAATAAATTCATTTCCTGTTGTTAACGTTCCATTGTATTCGATGTCTATTACTTCGGCAAGATTTATTGCTGGTGCTGCAGATATTGTGGCTGTTGCCTGGCTTCTTCTAATTTTTGAGCCATTTGCCATATTTACGTTGTTACCGTTTAGGTTTAACAACCCACTGCTTAGCCATAACCTGTTGGTAATATCCGTATTTGCATTTAATTGAACAGATGAACCTGTATTGTCTATTTTTAGGTAGTTAAATGAAGTAACGTTATTGACGTTTTGAATTGTAGCACCGTTCATGGTAACCTCACGTGTAAATTGATTGAATGTTGCGCCAGCATTTCTGGTTAAATTTCCACCCACTTGCAAATCTCCACCATCTATGCTTGATAAAATTAAACTTCCACTTGCTCCACTTCCTATGGAAACATTTCCAAGTACTCTAAGATAATTGGTCATTGGCGTTGTATTCATAGTTAATGTTCCTCCATTGTTGATGGTTAAATTACCTGCAATTTGACGAATAGCCGAACCACCATTACTCAAATCTAAGGTGGTTGGAGCTCCATTAAAGTCTACAGTAACATTGTTTGGATAACCAGGGCCGGAAGTAGTGCTCCATTCGGCGCCCCTGCCATAAACCGAGCCAGAAAAATATCTAAGTGTAGAAGTGTTGGAATATGTTGGAGGATTTGTAGAAACAAAGCCGCCGTTTGCAATTTGAAGTGTACCATTAACAGTAGATAAAGAACTACCAAAATCTAAGCCAGAACTAAGAGCAATTGTAACATTTGGTCCGAAGCTGAAGGTACCACCAACAGAAGAGGTAATTGTTTTTGTGCCACCACTTATTGATATTAAACTGCCTACACCACCAACAATATTAGCCACTCCAGCGCTGGCATTATTGATATTGCCTCCCGAAGTGGAAAAACTTAATGTTCTGGTATTCAAATCAAAACTTCCCCCACTAGAAAGTTGGAAACCATTTCCAGTGTTAGAAGTAATATTTATATCGGTAGTTAGTGTTAATGTTCCTGATGGTTTATTAATGCAAAGGTATGGAAAAGACTCTGTTAAAGAAGCAGAAGAAATTGTTTGTGCGCCAGTACCATTAAAGAAAACTGCTCTGTTGTTTGGAGTAAAGATACCCGCGGCTAATCTAACCCAATCTCCGCCTACATATAAATCGCCAGAAGTATTGTTGAGTACCAAAGCTCCATTAACAATTTGTATAGTTCCTGCACATCCTCTGTTGGAATTAGGCATATTTAATGTTACACCGTTTGCCAAGGTAACGTTGGCAGGTACACCTAAACCTGCGGTTGCACTATTTCCTGTCCATTCTGTGCTTACGTTGTAGGAAGTAAATGGAATGTAATTAAGAGTAGAAGATGGACCATAAATCACAGAATTTGTATTTATGAATCCAGAATTTAATATGCTAAGTGTTCCATTAATTGTTGGGCTAATATTTATTGTAGCTGCTCCATTCACATCTAAATCATTAAATGTTATACTTTGAGTTCCGCCAACAGTGGCATTCCCCAGAAATGCTAACTTACCGTTAGATAAATTTATTACAGAACCACTATTGTTTGATACTGTTCCGCCTGCCACAATATTAATTGTTCTTAAGGGTGAAACTGTTAAACTACTACCAGAATTAAAAGTGAGGGCAGTAAGGTTATTTGGGTTGGCTGTTGTAACTGTTAAAGCATGACTTATACAAACAGTAGAATTTGTTGGGGGCAGTGTTCCGCCCCAAGTTAAAGGATTGTCCCAGTCTCCTGCCTGAACAGTTGCAAAACATCCTCTAATTCCATTAATGTTTCCTACAACAAATTCTTTTGCAGATAAGTTCCCAATAAAACCTGCGGCTGTTGAAGTATATGGATTGGCACCAGCAGTAGCACTTGCTGCTCTTATTTGCCATAAAGAGCCATCCCAATCGCCATGATAAACTGTGCTGGATCTAATAAACCCAGCAGCTTCGTCTGATGTATTCCATTGGAATTTAGTAATTAAGTTGTTTCCACCGCCAACAGCTTCATTTATGTTGTAGCTAAAATTAACCATTTGGTTAAAGTCGTTTACAGCAGGAGAAAATGCTGGAGCAGTTTTTACCCTAATTCCAATATTATCTGTTGTGTTTCCTTGGTTTAAAGTAACAGGAGCATAGGAAGTTGCCGTTCCGATTGGGTAAACTTTGTCTCCTCCACCATTTACTACTTCTTGAATTAATCTACCATTTCCATTGGTATTGGTATATTTTCCTACCCCAGCTCCGGATATTATGGAGCCCGGTGCCATGGTTAAATCAAAGTTTCCTAAACTGAACAATCCATTGGTATGGGTAAGTTGGTTATTTATTGTTTGGCTGGCAAGTAGAGAAACTCCAGCAGTATTGTCTATAAAAACAAAAGTAAATGGGTTGGAACTGGTGTTTGTTCCACCTATGGTCTGAGCTGAGCTTCCATCAAAGAAAACGGCTCTTGAATTAGGGAAGTAATTATTGGTAGCAGATCCATTATTTATCCAATTTCCTCTTATTCTAATGTCTCCTCCACCAAAGCCTGAACCTGACAATTGTCCAACCAAGGTCAAATTTCCATTAATTGTTAATGGCACCGTCATGTTGTTACCGCTATAATCCATGTAAATATTTCCACCAGAGGCAATGGTTAAATTTCCGCCCGTATTAAATGGTTGAGTAGCGTAAGTGGCGCCTGTTCTTGCAGGGTTTAGTGTAGTAGATGTAATTAAAACATGATGTGGGAAACCTTTTCCCGAAGCAGTACTCCACTCAATGCCCCTATCATAAGGTGCACCAGTAGCATATTCTAAAGTTGAGCCAACAGCATATGCAGGAGCATTTGTAATTGCTGATCCACCGGCATTTATTCTAAATGTTCCTCCATTTTGTATAGTAGTTGTTGTTCCAAAATTAACGGCACCACTTGCAGTTACAATATAAGGGTTGGTATTTCCGATAAACGTACCTGTTCCGGGGAAATTAAGGGTTCCTCCGTTTATACCTGTTGCAAAATCTCCACCGTTGCCTGTTACCGTTCCCCCTGATGAAATAGCGTAGGTTTGACCATTGCCAATGGCAAATGCACCAGATGTAAGTTTTAGATCAAAACCTGTTGAGTTTGTAGTGGTAAGGGTTACTGTAGCAGATGAGGCAATTTCTAGAGTGCCTGTATGAGCGGTAGGCAATCCGGTGCCGGTTACTTGATTAAGTGTACCATTGTATATGTAATTTGCATTTGAACTAAAGTTTCTAGCTAATCCCGATCGAACTGACCCAAGGTTAATTCCCGTGTTAAGCACTATACCATCGGCATTTGCAGTTTTTATAGTTGCGTCGCTTTCTAGGGTAAAAGTAGTTCCACCAGCATCATCGCCAACATAAGACGATGCTCCACAATTTAATGTTGCTTTGTTTTTCACCCTAAATGTTGAACCATTTTTAATTATTATTGAATTACTTAAAATTAATTCGGGTTCAGTGGTACCATCTCCAACTTCCCAATTAATAAGATTTGTAGATACAGAAGTAGCAGGAATTGAAGCCGAATAGGTTTGTGTTCCTAATACTTTATTGAAACGGAAAGTGCAAGAAGTGGTGGCAACTGAACGTAAAATCTGACCACTTTGAACATCTAAGTTCCCGCTCAAGTTAAGAGTTTGATTTCCAGTAGTTACGAACCCAGTAGAGTTAAAATTAACATTCCCACCATTAAGTGTTAAGTTACCCGTGATGTTAAGAGTATTTGAATTTGCCGTTTGAGTGGTTGTTCCTGTAAAGGTTAATGAACCACCATTAACGTCCACATTGCCTGAAACATTAATCACAACGGTTGCTGCATTTGATCCCCCTCCATTACTTAATCCTAATCTACCCCCATTAATTGTTAGGTTTCCTCCAATATTTGTTGTTCCGCCTATTGTTCCAGAATATAATCTCAAATCATTTACAGTTGAACCTGTATTTGTAATGGTTAGGTTATTTTGAATTGTTGTAAAAGGATTTGAGGATAATTGTATTGCAGCACTTTGGGTAGGGCTGTTCCATTCTACATCATAAAAATTTTGAGAAAGGCCTGTTGGAGCACTATTGGTTATGCCAGAAATTATAACAGTTGTGCCCGCATTCCAAGTGGCAGTAGGGATAGTTCCACCATTAACATTGTGAGTATAAACTGCAGAACTATTAGCCACCAGATTACCAAGTGAACTTAATGAGGTGCTGGTAGTATTCCATACAGAATTTAAAACGGTACTACTGCCAATTGCCAATGTTGTGGTATTATTTACATTGAATGTTCCATTAACTGTAAAATCTGTTGCTGCAAAACCATTTACAAGCGCAAAATTTCCTCCAGCGCCAACAGTTAACACTCCTCCTATTTGCACATCCAAATCGTCGGCTGCAACGGTGCTGGTAACAATAATTGTGTGGGTATTTCTGATTTGAATACCAGCGGAATTTATATTGTTTGGTGCGGCTACCACGGGTGTTGTAGGTGCAGGTGAAATAAATGCAGGATCGGTAGAAGATTCCCATTTAGTAACATCTGACCAATCGCCACTTGCAATAGATCTGTAATACAATGGAACATCTTTTCTACCTGTAATATCAGTATTGTTTAAACTACCAGTTGATGGTCCAGTTGTTACTGTTAAGACGTTTGCGGCAGCAGAACTTGATGGATATTCTGTCCATCCAATGTTTGGTGCATTAGGGTCATAAATATTCAATAACATGTTTGTTTGAGTGCCTACAACGTCTGCATTGGTGTAATTAAAACTTCCATCCCAACTATATGATGCTGCACTCATGCTTGTATTCCAATATCTATTGATGTAATGTACTGAACTTCCATTATTTGGATGTGGGGCATTTACAACTCTAACTCCTAGTGTACCACCACTTGAAGTTACATTTAAGGTAGCCGGTGAATATTCTACAGTGCCTGTGTTATCTCCAACTGGCCATGTGTATGTACCATTGGCTGTAAATACTTTTTGCAAATATCCTGTTCCGTTTGTTATTACAAAACTTGATGCACTTGCATTAGAAATTGTAGCAGCAGCATTAAGGGTTAAATTATTTGTTCCCAGAAGGATGTTCCCAGAAGTTAAATTTAAATCAGAAGCAATAGTTAATGCATTATTCAAAGCTAAATTTGTACCCACTGTTTTTTGGATAATTAAAAATTGGAATGTTTCACCGCCATTTGCTGTTAAACTTTGAGCGCCTGTTCCATTAAAGAAAACTCCTCTACCATTAGCACCAGTACCAACAAAGCTACCGAAACTATTCCTGTTCCAGTTTCCTCCAACTCTTAATGCTGGGCTAGAAGCATTTGTTGACAATGTTAATGTACTTGTATTAACATCACTACCAATAGTCACATTTCCTCCAACGGTTATTCCTTGAGGTGTAGCTTGCATGTTTAATGAGCCAGTACTTCCTGTTACTCCTAATGTTAAATTACTAACAATTCCTAAATCTGTTGCAGGTGAACCTATGTTTAAGGTAGTTCCATTTTGTATAGTAACATTTCCGGGGTAACCTGCAGGGCCACTTAATGTTGACCACTCTACAAAACGGCCATAAGTTCCACCGCTATTGTATACTAAATTTGCGGTTGAAGCATAAATTGGTACACGGCTATTACCATCGATTGATGCCACATTTCCATTGGCATCTATTCTTAAAGTACCTGTGCCATTAATATTGAAGGCACCGTATCTTACTTCGAAGTTACTTCTTGCAAGTGCTAAAGTTGCACCCGTATTAACAGTAGTATTTAATACTTTACACGTTGTAACATTGCTGCCAGAAACAGTTGTAGTGCCACTAATAATAAGATTTATATCATTTCCAGCGCCAATATCAGTTCCTTGTAATGCTCCAGTAACTTCTAATGTTGCAGCAGCACCGCTCATTGTTAGCGTTACTCCAGTTCCGGAAGAATTTCTCAAATCTCCAGATAAAATTCTTACGTTGCCACTCACTGTTCTTGAGAATGGTAAACTAACATTTACACTGTTATTTGCTGTAAAGTTTGTAGGTCCACTACTAGCAGGGAATTCCAGTGCATTAGGGGTTTGACTGCTTGTGCCATTGTAAGATAGCGTAGAACCCGCTCCATAAGTTAAAGCATTGGTTACTATACTTCCACCTTGGTTCACTCGCAAAGTACCTGCAATTGAAGTACTTGCTCCAAGATTTATAGCAGCATTTATTGTTACATTATTAAATGGAATACCACCAGTAGTTGTTACTGTAGCCGTTCCTGCAAAAACAACAGTTCCTGTTCCACCTGTAAATGTTGCTGATCCATTGGCAAATGTTGAAGCATTGGCCATAGTTAATACACCTCCTGCTGTCATTACAATACCTCCTCCGTTGGTAAGAGATGTGTTTACAGATAAGGTTCCAGCAGCACCAAAAGTTAAACTGCTTCCTGAACGAATGGTTAATGTATTAGGATTATTTGCAACAGCGCTATTTGCAGTTACAGAATTTGCTATTGTAACTGCTACCGAAGCCGGAGGAACCGAACCTCCTAACCAAGTGGTGCCTGTTCCCCAATCGGTAGAAGCATTAGAAATCCAACCTAAGAAAGTAAATGCAGCAGAGGCATTACCTGAAGTGATTGTATTGGTAACAACAATAGTTGCTCCTGAGGCAGCTTGGGCAACTACTGCAGTTATAGTTGTAGAATTTACCACTGTAAATGTTGTAGCTGCTAAACCTCCAATTGACACAGTCATATTAGCTGTGCTGGTAAAGTTTGTTCCTGTAATAGTAAGCGTTTGACCAACATAA
Source organism: uncultured Bacteroidota bacterium (assembly GCA_903842515.1). Classification (GTDB taxonomy): domain Bacteria; phylum Bacteroidota; class Bacteroidia; order UBA4408; family UBA4408; genus CAIMMJ01. The sequence goes on from CAIMMJ010000095.1 coordinate 18,674, forward strand.
CCTGTGTAATCTGCCTGACCGGCAAAAGTTGGGCTTGTACCTTGCACCAATGTAATAGTTGGTGGGGCAATTGGATTGGCAAATGCTAAAAATTGTGTATTACCAGCACTGAAATTTGAGTTTGTAATTTGAGTTCCTGATGGAGTTCCTCCAATGAAAACGTAAGTTCCAGTTGCGGTAGTTGTGCTTCTGGCAATTGAGCTAAGCGGAGATACAGCGGTAGGGCGTGTAAGCGTAAATTGGCTACCATTAAAGTTTCCTGTTGCAGCTAAAGACCAATACTCAGCAGTGCTTAAAGAGCCAATTGAATTAGGGTCAGCTGTTCCGCCAGAATTAGTATTAAAAGCTTCCATAGTAACACTTACAGCGCCAGTGCCTGTAGTTGGATTTACCAAGCTGGCTGGTAAATAAGTTATAGGGCTTTGTTTGCCAATTGGAAAGTCATAGGTTGTTCCTGTGGCAAGTGAAGCAGGTAAACTACGATTTAATTTTCCACTCACAAATGAGTTTGCAGATGCTCCAGAGATAGCTGTAGTAGCAGTATTTGAAACTGAAACAGTATTTGACACAGCGTCTAAAAGTCCGGTACCCAAAACCAATTGATTGGTAATGGTTGTATTTCCTGCTAAGGCAACAATATTACTTGAAGCGCCTTTATCCATATAAAGATTCACCATACTTGCTGGCAATCCTGTACCAACAGATTGTGGTGTTGTTGCTCCAATAAAACCATAAGATGCAGTTGAATTAAAATTACGAACATCAGTTCTAATGTTTCCAGTTGCGCCAGAGGCGTCAATTGTTCCACCATATTTTAAAGTGGCACCGGCATTCACATTAAATGTACTTGTAACGCCAGCATCAGAAATGGTAAATCCACTTCCTAATTGAAAACAGGTTGGAGAATTTACATTTAACACATTTTGAACACTAAAACCAGCTTGAGCTACTATATTGGCTTGAGTTGTTGCCACATTGGCAAGTGCTGCATTTAATTCTAGATTAAAATAACTCACATTGCTTGCTCCACCATTAAATGTTCCTCTTAATGTGTGTGTTTGACTTGTGGAAGTACCATATAATTCAACTGTACCGCCTGATAAGATATAAGGTGTAGCAACTCCAGTAATTTCAGGTAGGGTAACACTTAATTTAGACATTCTTATTCTTCCACCAGTCATGGTTAACCCGGCTGCACCTGTCATTCCAATTGATTGCAGATCCAATACAGCAGTACCGCTTATTAAAACATTATTGTTAACTACCAACGCAGAAGAAAATCCTTTGAAATCTGTTCCAAAAGTATTTGACCCTGTAGCTGCTAAATTGAAATAGGCAGAAGGAGCGCCTGAAAGCGTTTGGTTCCCTGTTGCATTTAATTCAACCGTGCCGCCAGTTAAACTGTAATTAGCATAGTTAGATAAAAATGGAACAGTAGCTGTGTTTGATTGAATTCTATAGGTACCACCGGTCATTACCAAGCGTCCTGAACCAGTAAAATCTGCTGAGTTAGCGCCTACAACTATTCCTTTTCTGATATCCAATTTTCCTCCGGCAGCGTCTACCAGAGTACCATTGGAAATACCAATGTTGTTAGAAGGCGTTAAAGTATAGGTGTCTAAATCTAAATCGCAAATAACAACTTTTCCAGTGCTACCGCTGGTTAAAGCATTTCCAGTAACTTGATTGGCCTTACCAATATAACAGAAAGTGGCAGTATTGTTAAATGTTTTATTAGAAACTGGCAGTTGAACGTTTCCTAAATTAGCTGTAACACTTCCAACAATTCCATCGGGAGATGTTATTTTTAAAATACTACCTAGAGCAGATGTAAATGTATTGGTTCCTGTTGGGGAACCTGGTTGATTTACTAATAATGCAGTAGTTCCATTGAAACCAAAATCAAGTGTTCCGTTTGCTTCTACTATAAGTGTAGAATTATTATTTAGTGTTAGGTTGTTAGTGTTTAACTGAACTGTTGCGCCTGATTTTATTGCAAGAGGAACTCCTTCTGAACCACTTGCTCCCACAACAGAGGCAACATTCACAGTTTGAGTTGTGGTTCCATTAAAGTTAAATTGTTGGTCAGCTCTAGCGCCTGTATTTCCAATAATTGGGAGAGCGCCTACAGTTAAATTTCCTTTTAAATTAATAATTGCTAAGCCACCATTTGCAATGCTATAAATATTCTGATTCATGTTTAGCCTTGTTGTAGAAGCAGTTCCAGCGCCATTCATAACTATATTGCCATCCACATTAAATGTGGCGCCACCTGATGCTGAATTACTGGCACGTACAACAAATATTCCGGGTGAATTATGAACCAAATCACCTTTTAAATTCATAACCAAATTAGCAGTACCTGTAGTTAATGCAACTGCCCTTGCCGAGCTCCATAGGCTATTTAAAACTAAATTTCCCTGAATTCCAACCGTTGCGGTACCCCCTGTTGTTGTAAAGAAACGAATATCAAACCCATTCGGTGAATCAAATTCGAAGTTTCCGTGCGTTAAGTTGGTGGTTCCTGTTGATGAACCTAATAATGACCAAGCAGCTCCAATACCAGCGGCTCCCGTTACATCAATGTGTACATTACCAAAAGCTGCGGTATATCCGCTGTATGTATTGGTGGTAACGTTTCCATTAATTAGAGGTTGAGTATCATTCCAATCCCAAATGTATAAATTAGATAGTGCTCCAAAATTTTCTGTTCCTTGCCAGATAGAAGCAGATGGATTTGAGAATGCGAAATTCAAAAAAACATCAGCATTATCTTCTACTATAAATGTACCTCCCGAAGCAATGGTTAAAGAAGCATTCACTTGAAGTGTACCCCCAGATTTTACTAAAATGCTGGCAGCAGTTGAAGCATGGTTTATATCAAGTACTCCACCACTTTCAATTATCAAATTAACTGAACTACCAAAAGAACCATTGGTTGCTAATGTGTGACCATTTCTTATGTACACATTATTAGTTGTTCCATAAGCAGGCGAATTGCTAACAACCCAACCACTTGTGAGTCTTTCCCAAATTGCAGGGCTTGCTGAGTTGCTGTTCCACAATCCAGAATTGGTTGTACGGTAACTATTAAGAGGAGTGATTACAATGTCAAAAGTTGCACTAGCTATTGTATTTGAGGAAGCAAGTCCAGTAGTGGTAGCTGTAAGTGTTAACCCTGTTCCAACAGCAGAATGGTTTAATGTAGAATAAGTTGCAACACCTGCAGAAGCAACTGCATTAACAGGAGTTCCTGTAAGTGAACCTGTAGAAGTAATGTTTATAGACCCAGAATAATCCAAATCTAAACTTGAAGCTAAATCAGTACCTCTAACGGTAACTGATGCCATGTTTGTGCTTACAGTAGTTGTAACTGGCTGTGTTAAAAATTCTAATCGGTCGGCAGAAACTTCTATACGATTTATGTCACCAGTTGTTGAGGATGCGGCACCACCGCCATTGCTTGCAGCAAATGCAGAAGAACCAGAAACTGCTGAAGTTACAGAGGTAACTGTAAATTGCATTTGCTGGTTATCAGTAACGGGTGCATTAAATGTTACACGTAAACTCAAAGCTAATTGTGCGTTATCAGCTACAGACACTCCTGTTAATCCTGAAAATACTATTGGAGATGTTCCACTTACCGCAACTGCCGATCCTAGTGGGCTTGCGCCGTTAAATAAACGTGCAGAACGAATACTTCCGGGATTTGTTACGGAAAAAGTAATTCCTGTTAACTCTGTTCCTAAGTTATCTGCATCTGTAAGTGTTGCGCCACCATCCCTTAAGAAAAAGCCCATTACACCTGCACTACCGTTAGTGCCAGTTCCGGTATTTGAAAGTGTTGTTCCTTGGCAAGATATATAATCTATGTTAGAATTGTTACTAACTGCACTACCACTGTTAAATGATACGTCGCTTAAATTACTTGCAGTTCCTGTGCCTTGAATGTAAAATGAATAGTTGGGCTCATCGCTATCGTTATTTGGTATTGTTAGTATTGCATCAAAAGAAGCAACTGCATTGGGAGTAAATGTTACCACAAATGTTGTAGAATTTCCTGCGGCAATGCTATTAGAAGGAGGTGTTGTGATACTGAAATTACTTGGATTTGAACCACTAATCAACACATAAGGTGAAGCTCCACTTATGTTAAGTGTTGCACTTCCTGTATTTTGAATAGTAAAGGTGCGGGTAAATGTTGAACCCCATGGAGTGCTCCCAAAATTAGTATGATCGGTTAAAGAAGGTGTATTGTCGCCATCAATTATATTCACTGAATTTCCGGTGATATTGATTTCTGGTACAGGATTATTTACAGTAAATACAACTTCGTTGGAAGTAACTGTATTGGAGCAAGGTGCTGGATAAGTGCTTTGGCACACCATATAATAAGTGCCTGCAACAGCAAAGTTAGGAACTTGTGTTGATGCCGTTCCAAGGTTAGTTCCGTAAGGTCCTCCGGGTGCAGTTCCATATTTCCATTGACGTGAAGTTGCTGTGTGCCCTTCGGTAACTGTTAGGGTAGCACCATTGGCAGAAGTAACTAATGTTTGAACCCCAGCAGGAGCAATACTCGTACTTGAATTATTGATAGTTAGGTTGGTTCCATTGTTTTGCCCGTTTACGGTTGGTGATGCAGAAACTACACGTATGCGATAGCCAGTTCCTGTTGTTGTTCCAGCAGGAATGGCTGCTGAAATGCTTTGAGAACCGCTAGCATTAGAAGTTACTGATTGTAGATTAACAGGCGAAGCAAAAGTACCCGAAGCATCTGAAAGCTGTGCAGTAAAATTGGCAACTCCATTCGGGAAATTTCCCGCAGGGGTGTAAGTAAATGGAACACTTACGCCTGTTGCGCCTACACAATATGCAGTAGTTCCACCACCGATGGTTCCGGTTGTTATAGTTCCTAATGATACAACGTTACCTGTGAAAGTAAAGTCGTTGATACTAAATGTACCTCCTGTTCCACCCCATGCATATACACGGTATGTAATTGCAGAAGTAATGTTTTGATAAGTACCAGCGGTTAAGGGAATAGTTGTACCTGTAATGATTGGAGCACCAATATTAGCTGTGTAACTATCTAAACTTGAACGTATTGCAATGCTTGTTGGACCTGTGCCTGATGCCTGACCAGTATAAACTAGGTTATTGAAGTTAATTTGGTAGCCAGTATTTGGAGTTAATGTAAATGAAAAATAATCGTTAACATCCAAAGCTCCTGTATTCCAACCATTGGCATTATAACGATCATTTGCATTTTGACCAACAATTCCTGAACCTTGTCCTATTCCTGAAACGGTTATAAACGTATCGAAGGTTTCACCTGTATTGTATGGATTTGAAAGTCCAGGGTTTGTTCCAGTTATTGGATTAGACCAAATGGTAACCGGAGCAGTGGTTGTAGCACAACTTGTTTGAGGCTCTGCAACTAATTTATAATTGATATTACTTCCACTATTGGTATATGACCATATTCTCGTAAAATAGGTTGTGCCACTTGTTAATGATGGTATGGTATAGGCTCCAACTCCTTGTGCCACATTTCTTGCACCTAATGTAGCATTTGCTAAATCTGCCACCGGCGTTCCATCACTTGGCGCGGTAATGCTTCCGTAAGAGGTATTGCTCCATTGAATCAAATAACCATCCGGTAAAATACCAGCTGATGCATCTGTCCAGGTTAAGGGAATGGTGGTGGTGGTGGTGGTGCCACAAACAAATGCTGATGGATAATTGGTAGGTTCGTCTTTTATGAATGTACGGACATTGCCTGCTGCAACAGGATTTGTTCCAGTTTTGTTGCCCAATGTGAATGTTAAATTAGAAAAAGCGGTGGTTCCTAAACTTATGGTATTGTTTGGTGTAGCAGTTGACGAAAGATCTGCTGTTATAAAGATGTATCCGGTTGTTCCTGATGTAATTACTTGAGAAGTAAACGAAGGGAAAACCTTGCTACCTGCAACACCCGGCGTGGTTAAAGTACTTAATGTAACATCTCCTCCATCTAATGTTGCATCGGTTGAGTAACGAACTTTTAAGTTTACAACATCTGCGGAAACATACGTGCCTGCAGTGGTTACTGTAATACCTGTTAAAGTTGCATTGCTTGAAGTTACTGCAAAATCAAAACGGTTCAAAACAATATTAGTGCTGCTTGGTAGGTGTGAACTGGCAGCAGGGGAGCTATTAGAAATTGCGATGGCAGGATTAACAATGGTGACTGTATTGCTCGCTGCCACTGGGTCGGTTCCTGTTTTTGTACCTGATGTAAAACTGATGTTGCTAAATGCTGTTGAACCTAAACTAATCGTATTACCTCCTGCAGCAACTGAAGCAATATCTGCAGTTATAAATATATAATACGTAGCACCGGAAGCAAGTGCTTGTGATGTGAACGAAGGAAAAACCTTAGAGCCTGCAACACCGGGTGTTGTGAATGTACTCAAAGTTGCATCTCCACCATCTAACACGTTATCTGTTGAGTAACGAACTTTTAAGTTGGTAATATCAGCAGATGCATACGTTCCAGCAGTTGTTACAGTTAATCCGTTGAATGTTGTTCCTGTAACAGTAACTGCAAAATCTAAGCGTTGTAAAATAACATCGTTTGTACCTGCATTTTGGTTGCTCGATGCTGGTGCAGAATTGCTGATGGCAATTGAAG
>CAIMMJ010000096.1 GCA_903842515.1 uncultured Bacteroidota bacterium
ATGATTGATGAACCTGGCTTAAGATTCATCAATCATAAAATTTAAGTAATGTATTTTAATGTTGAACTTGAATTTTTTTACTGCTTGAAAAATTTCCAACTGTATTTACAAAATAAAATCCATTAGCAAAATCGCTTGTGCTAAACTGAATAGAACTTTGATTATTTATTGTAACTTGTTTAACTGTTCTTCCTGATACATCTGTAATATTAATGGCACCAACAAATGGCTCGCTTAAACTAATTGTAATATTATCTTTTGCTGGATTAGGCGAAATACTTATGAAATTAGCACTTGATTTTTTATCTATGGAGGTTAATAATTCTAAAGTGTTTACTGTTGTATTTGTAATAATTGCTTCATTAAAATCAAAGTAAATGTATGCAGTATTTCTCCACTCTGTGCCGGCAGGTACATTTGCATTAGCTTTAATTTTGTAGGTTACATAACCTTGACTTCCTGCCAAATTTGCACCACTATCAGGCAACATAATATTATAAAAATTAAATTTAATGATGTTTGTTGCAATAACGTCAATGCTCATGTTGTGAGATGCACCAATTATTCTTAAAGTGCTAAAATCTAAATCTGCATCTAAAGTATCAACAATAGAAACATTGTAGGCAGTATCATTTCCGGTATTTTGAAAATGAATTATGTACTCAAAATCCGTGTTTTGAGGAACAGCACCTTTTGGGTAAACATCCTTTTCGTTTGGATCCCAAGAATTTCTTACTTCATAACATCTGTATATTGTGTTGTTTGCAGGATTTATATCATTTGCAGTAGGAGAAACAGAATAAGTGAAGCATACAGAATCGCCCATTTGCGCAGTTGTTGGCGTATATACAGTTATACCTGAAAAACTAGAATTATTCCAGTAATTTAAAGTTTGAATATTGCTCCAATTTACATCCTGACCAGAAGCAGATGTGGGTGATAATCCAGAAAAAGGTGAAACATAAGAAATTATTGGATCAAGGTTTAAAACTGCCGAGGCATTAGTTACTGGGTAGCAAGAAGAATTATTTACCCAGGTATTAATATAACCGTTAAAGCCCGGACGAAATCTCCATCCAAACATATTGGCCTGCAAATCGTACTGCGTTTGACAATCAATTCCAAAATTTAAAGTTTGGCTAGCACCTGTGTTTACAAAAGTATATGTGCCACTTGCCGGGCAAGATACACTTGCATTTGTAATACTATATTGAGAAACTCCAATATTAAATGTAGCGCCAATTGGTAATGAAATACTATAATTTCCTAAACTATCTGTATATGCATAAGTTGCTACTGTTCCATTTTGATTAAGAATTTCTAAGCCTACATAAGGCAAAACAGTTTCGCCAGTATTATATAAACAATCGTTGTTTGCATCTATATATGCCACTCCAGAAATATTACTGCATGGGCCTATTGTAAGAGGTCCATAAATTAAAGTATCCACATCATTGTCTGGCCAGGTAACTAAAAACTGACACGTATATTGGCCAGGTAAAGTATATGTGTGCAAAATAGGACCAGCGTAATAATAACCACCTTGATACAATGGAAAATTAGTAGAAGAAAAAGTTCCATCTCCAAAAGCAATATCTATCGTTACTATATCATTTGGCAAATAGCCATTGTTTTGTTCACCGTTTACATAAAAATATACATCAGCAGGCAAGTCACAATAAACTGTAAGTGAATCATAGACATAAATTGGTCCCAAGAACTGTGCTTTGGCATTTTGCTTAATTGATAAGCAAAGCAAAAAAGTTAAGGCTGTAAAAAGTAGATTTTTTTTCATAGTTAATTTTTTTAAAATATAAAATTATTTGGTTCAATAAGGTACACGAAAAAAAATTAGAAATGGTTTACAATCGATAAAAATAATTTTATGCCCGAAGAATTAAATACGGTATTTTATAGAAATGCTTTAGATAAAACACCATAATTACGATAGTTTATTAGAGTTGTATTAACTTTTGACTTTCTTAATGATAACGGTTATTTGTTATTGAACTGTAAAACATCTTTTATTTGCATTATTAAGAAGTATAACACATCCTTTTGTTTTTGATTTAACTCTAAAGACTTAAAGCAACGATGAGATGGTTTGTTAAAAAGTAATTATTTTACGTACTTACTTTTTAAATATTTTACATTCTCTTCCATTACCGTTTTTAACTTCTGCTGATCAATATCCGAAAGCTTTTTTATATAAATACATGCTTTGCCCATTTTAAATTTACCTAGTCCTTCCAACCAAGTTTCATGTTCTTTTAAACCTGTATAAACATACAATGAGATAGCTGCTTTTCTTGGAGAAAATGCAATTAATGGAGCATCTCCTTCGTAACCACTATCGTATTTATAATGATATGTTCCAAAGCCTATAATACTTGGACCAAACATTTTAGCTTCGCAGCCAGATACTGCAGACATTAATTTTATAAGATCTAAACTGTCTTGCTTTTTTTGTTCTGAATCTACAAATTCATTAATAAAATCAACTACATTTTGTTGTGTGGTTTGTGTTTTGTTTTTAGTCATAATAATTATTTTAAAAAGATCTAAACTAGTTCAAAATTAATAATCTTTTCACTACCAAAAACTCAAAATGTGTTTACTTGAGCAATAGTATCAAATGTTTTAAAATAATTTTCTCTCCTATTCACTTTGGATTAAAA
>CAIMMJ010000097.1 GCA_903842515.1 uncultured Bacteroidota bacterium
TAAATTTATTTTAATTTATTTATACTAAAATATAAAACTACTTGTTGTAAAATATAAAAACAGCAAATGACCTAAATCTACTCCACCAAAATTTTTTAATTATGAAAACTATGGAAGTAGCAGTAAAAGCAATTCTAATATTTAGTTTATTGAGCAAAGAAAATCTTGCACACAACACAGAAATATCTATTGAAGATGCAGTAAAAAGAAATTTAGTTTCTGCAAATTTTATAAGTCTTTCTGGGCATGAAGGAAATTGCATAGAAGCTCAGGTAATAAATAAACAGAACAATGAAATTTCTTTGTTTTTTGAGCCGGGAAGAATAATTAATTCAGCAGAGAATAATTTGCAAGACATCATTCTTACAAAAAAAATGAGTATTAAAATTAAAGGATATCAAAAAAAAGTTGTTCCGCTTTATGGTTTCTGTTGTCAGCTGAACAACTCTTCTCCGACGTTTAAAAGCAATTATTTATTGGGTAAAATGGCTGATTCAGGCTTAGTGAAACTGGCTAATTTTTTAAACCAAAATAATTTTGATTTAACTACGCAACAAAAAGCAGTATGGTGTTTATCGGATAACAATTCTTTGGAAAGTGTGCCGCAAACTTTTGATTCAAGTTCAAATGCACTTATTGGCTTGTGTGCAAAATTAAAACATGAAGCAGTTCCAAATAATTTTTTTACGTATTTAAATTTACCCAACATAATGTTCTCCAACATTAAGTATTTCTATAAAACAAAAGTTGAATACCAGAAAAAAAGTAATTCTAAACTAATGATTGCAGTTTTTGATTCTCTTGGAAACCCAATAAAAGTAATTGCCGACAATAATTATTCTACTGCTAAAAATAACTCATATAAACTCTGTTTTAGTGTATATAATTGGAAAAAAGGAAAGTACTATTTGAGGATTTTAGAAGGAAATAAAAAGGAATATGAAAGTTCTTTTGAAATTTAAAATTCAACTATTTTGTTTTATTATTTGTTTTATTTTAATTGTTAAACAAATAAAATGCAACACAAGATCTCTTCAAGGGTAAAGGTGAATACAACTTGTATTTAGATGTTCAAACTTAAGGTCATTTGCTTTAAGAGTTAAACAAATAATTCAAGAAAAAAGTTGGTTTGGATTATTAATCTCTATCATTTTTTGATATTTCTTTTTGTCCACAATATGTTTTAGAATGTGGTAGGTGTGATTGTACATTTCTTTTAACTCAACCAAATTTCCCCACTCTACCGTATTGTTTAAAAATTCTTTGCTGTATTTTTTTATTCCTACCTTTTTATGATTCCCTGTCCTTACCAAGTAAGTCTCCTCAGTATTTTCTGCATCAAATATTAGTATAAAATCATCTTTTGTAAATTTAAATTGTTCTAAAAACAATTCAAATCGTTTATTGTAAGTTTCTTTCAATTCCATTCCTTCGCAAGCGCCCAAACATGAATTTAGTTGCCTGTTGAAACACTTTTTAGTTCCTAAATTTTCGCCCAGATATTTACCACACAAAACAAACTTCTTTTTATTTATCTCTAAAAAGTTTTCTGCTTCTTTTGCAGAATTAAAGCCCTTTAACACCTCATCATTTTCCTCTACAATATACTTAAGTTTAGCTCCTAAGTAGCCTTCTTTGCTTTTGTACTTTACTAGATAAATATTCTTTCCGGGCTTTTTTCCTGTTGTATTAAATCTGGGTTTTATCCCAGAAATCTCCATACTTTCCATAACAAGTGCCAACTCTTCGGAGCCTGTTTCCTTAAAATTAATTTCTTTGGTGTGTTTTAATAACTCAACGGCTTTTTTAGTTTTGGTATTGCTTAAATGATTGGTTACCCTGGCTCTAATGTTTTTGCTTTTTCCTACATAAATTATTTCGTTGTTAAAATCACAGAAATAATAGATACCCGCCGTTACAGGAAGATGATTTATAGGGATTGAAAACTCTTGAATATTTTTTTTTCTGATTTTAGCTACAGGATTTAAAAATTGTTCAAAGATATTGTTCTCGTCTTTCTCTTTGAGTAGCGTAAAAAGTTCGGCTGTGGCCAGTGCATCACCCAAGGCTCTGTGCCTATTTTCTAGGCCAATTCCTAATGCATTGCAAAGCTTTCCTAAACTATAAGAAGGAAAACCAGGTATAATTTTTCTAGAAAGTTTAACAGTGCAAAGTGTGTCTTTTTTAAAACTAAATCCCAGGGATTCAAATTCACGCTTAACAAAAGAATAATCGAAATTTACATTGTGAGCTACAAAAATTTTACCTTCCATCAACTCTAAAATCTCCTTAGCCACTTCATAAAATTTAGGCTGGTTTTGCACCATGTAATCTGTAATACCTGTAAATCGTTGTATAAATTCAGGTATTGGTTTTTCAGGATTTAAAAGTGTAGAATACCTGTCCACGATTTTTTTTCCATCGTGAGTGATAATAGCAATTTCTGTAATCTTTTCGTTACCTGCCGAACCACCTGTGGTTTCTATATCTACAATTGCGTACATAAAACAAAAAAGCCTTGCTTCGTTTTGCAGAAGCAAGGCTTTTTAAAATCTTGAAATAATTATTGAATAGATAATTTTTTTGTAGTTACATTTTCTCCGTTTACTACTTGCACTTGATAAATACCTTTTGCAAGACCAATTATATCAATAGTATTGCTGGCATTCACTAAGTTTTTACTCATTACCTTTCTACCTGATGCATCAAACAAATTAAAGATACTATTTGATGAGTTATTGAGGTTTACATTTAAAACTCCTGAGGCAGGATTTGGGTAAAAGGATACTTGGTTATTGCTAGACAAGTTGCTAGTTTCAGTTATAATAACTTCAGCATCTACAGGAACTAAAGGGCTTGTACAAACAGTGCTTGCTTTTTCAATTTCCCAATTGTAGAAATAATAATAAACATTTAAACCTTGGCTTGAATTAGATATAGACACCAAGTTATTTATCAAATAAGGATAAGTAACGGTGGCTCCCTGACTTCTCTTTAACCTTGGTCCTGCAAAACCAAAGGCACTAGTGTTTTGTGAGGCAAGTGTGCCCAATTTATATCCTATTCCGGCAGATATATTAAAGTTTAATGTTACAATTGAAGAGTCAATAGGAATATTTACTCTGATACTATCTAAAATAGTGTTTGATGCATCTGTTAAAATTATTACACGTTCGCCAGGAGTATCTGTATATACTTTTACATTTTTTAATAGAAAATTTTCAAAAGCATCAAATATCAAGGTTGCATTTGTTGCATTGCTACCAGAATAATTAGATGTTCCTGTAAAATGATTTTGTCCTACATATTCAATACCACCACCATAAGTATAAGTATCTCTAACGTAGTAAGTGGTTGTTGATGAAATGTTGGGTGTAACAAAAGTTGGTCCTGTTCCAACGATGTTGGTTCCGGCAAGATTATCATACCAAGTTAAACTATTTCCTGTAGCTGTTAATGTTACTGAACCTAGGTTGTTAACAAATCCTCCATTAACAAGAGGTGCTGGTGCTGGATATACATTAACATTTATTGGTGTGGATGAAAAAGACTGGCAAGTTCCCAAAACTGAAACTGAGTAAGTACCGCTTTGAGTAATATTAACAGACTGAGAAGTTGCACCATTAGACCAAGTGTATGAGTTTCCAGGAGATGAAGTTAATGTGATTGAATTTCCTTGACAGAAAGTGCTATCTCCATTGGTTAAAATCGTTGGAATTTCTATTGGATTATTTTCTAAGGTTATTATTGGTGATAAAGCACTACAGCCAGTTGCGTTGGTAACCAATACAGAATAACTAGCAGCTGTAGAAGTTGTAAGAGAATTTCCTGTACTTCCATCACTCCATAGGTAAGAAGAAAATCCCTGTGCTGCCGTTAATGTAGTACTTTGCCCATTACATATTGCAAGAGGCCCATCTATTGTATTTCCTGATAGCACACATACATTTTCTATGATGTTCACAAACTGATCAGCCTCTAAATTGTATAGATGTTGAACAATTCCTGAAGGCCAAATTACTGTTGCAGAATCTACTGATTGATTAATTCCTAACCCAAAATGCAAAATAAAAGAATTGCAAGTACCATAACTTTCACCTGAGCGAACCTCTCTTCTTTGCATTCCCCATGGTCCATAAATAATAACATTTGCACCAATAGCATCATTATTAGATACTGTACCTTGTAAATCAAAAGATATAAAATGATTTACTGTATTGCCATTATTTAAGTAAAGAATATCATCAAAAGTAGGTGAAGGGTTGTTGTAAATATCTCCTAAACTTGCATATATATCAATAAAACCATCGTGATTTAAATCTCCTGTTGCAAAAGACATTACCCCATTTGTTGATAATAAAGAATTTATTCTAGTAAATGTTTTGTCTCCATTGTTGTGGTAATAAATATAATCATCATCACCAGTAACTAATAAATCTACAAATCCATCGTTATCAAAATCTTCAAATTGCGATTCTAAAGGATAAATGCCGCTTGTACTGATATTGGCGGATATTAATTCTGTATAATTTCCGGTTCCATCGTTCTCAAAAATTTGCGAAATATGATCGTTATTTATTGCTGCAACATCAAAATCGCCATCATTGTCTATATCGCCAAAGCTGGCAGTCCATGTTTGCCATCCATTTGCAAGACCTCTGGCGGCGGCATCTTCCTTGAATTTGTAAGTTCCATCATTTATAAAAAGTTCATCAATTCTGCGTAAATCGTTTGGATCACTGCTGCTTTGGCGACATTTTGCAATATAAAAATCTAAATCGCCGTCGCTGTCAAAGTCAGTCCAAACTGTACCATAATTTCCTGAGTTGTTTGGATCGCCGGTATTTCCCCAATTGCCAGGGTGAGTTATAAAATTAATTAGAGTATTTTGGTCTATAGACCATCCTCCAAAAGTTCCACTTCCTATTGTGTTTGTGATATTTACAACTAGAGTAGATCCAGTGTATGAAACAACATTTCCTGTCATATAGTTATCGCTATTATAAGCTACATAAACAGATTGACCAACAGGAAAATTCAATCCAGTTTGCACATTTAAAGTTAGTGTTCCAGTAGCAATTGTTATGGATTGAATTGCATTAGCCATTCTTCTAAATGTTCCATTTCCATTATTGATGTATAACTTAGACCAATTAACATCATCGCATCCAAAAATATCTTGATAACCATCGTTATTAAAATCTCCTACAGAAATATTTTGCCAGAAAAAATTACTTCCTTGTAAAACACTTATGTTGGCAGAATAGGTAGTTCCATTAAAACTTATTAAGGCAATAGAACCAGTTGAACCCATACCTGCAACCACATCCTTAATTCCATTATTATCTAAATCTGCAACCGTCATGGCCCAAGCTCTGCCTCCAGTAAATGATCCTAAAAAATATCTTGTGAAGTTACCATCTAAGCCCTGTATATCTATGTTTAAATCTTTGCTTTGATCTAATCGAACAATGTCATCTAAACCATCATTGTTAATATCAACAACAGATACAGCACAGCCACTTCTATAGTTTGCTGCATTATTTACTAGTTTGTTGTTGGAATTTGTAAATGATAGTTGTGCAAATGCACCAATTGAATTTGCAATAAAAAATCCACTAAGCAAGAGATTTTTAAAGTAGTTTTTTTTCATTTTTAAATTATTTTTTTGTTTGTTTTTTTAATGTTTGAGCAAATGTATAATTTAGTTTACAGCTTTAAAAGTTTTTTAATGAACATTCCATTATTAGTTTTTACTTTAATAAAATATGTTCCTTTTTTTGTACCCAACGATAGAGGATAAGTTCCTGGCAACAATTTGCTATTGTCAGTAAATACAAGCTTTCCAGCACTATCAAATATTTCTATTTTATCTACTAATAAACCGTGAAAAGAAATAAAAGTATTACTTTCATAACTTGGGTTTGGATAAATTGAAATGTAATTTTCAAGATTTTTATTTTTAATAAATGTTGAAACATTAATGTTTTGAATAGAATCTCCGGACACATACACAGGTAATTTATTTGAAGCAGTGTAATAATTTTGCCAAGCCGAAATTTCAGGTGTATTAAAATTAAACATTTCACTTAACCAATAAGAAGGTACACTTTGATAATACACCTTTGCAAAAATATTTATATTGCCCTGATAACCTCCAAGAGAAATTTTATAATTCACTAAATCTTTTCCTGTTCCTTCTACTCCATTGGTTTTATTAAAATTTGAATCATCAAAAGCACCACCTACAATTTTAGCAGTATCATATGTGCTGTGCTGCGTGGTAAATCCTATAGGTGGAATTCTATTATCTTTTAAAGAATAAGCAGATCGTTCCAATACTGTTGTTCTATTTCCATTTACGTCGCTTAATATCATTTCATATACTTGAACCTGAGTTGGATTATTTATTGAATTATAGTGTGGTTCGTAAGGGTCATTAACGTTAATAAATTCTCCATTAGCATCAAAAAGACCAGAGGCAAAGAGTGTATCCCCATTTTCTTTTATTGCAATTACTTGCAAAACTGCTCTTCTTGCAGGATAGCCAGATGGAAATTTATGACCTGCCTTGTTTTGCAACGCAACGTTTATGGATAATGTATCTTGAATAACTGATTCAATTTCTGTAGTAACATCTAATGTTTGCTGTTTTAGCAGACGGTTAATTGCTGTAAGGGTAGAATCAAAATTTGCATCTGATGCCCCTACTCCTATTTGATTTTTATTTTGTTTGATTAAATTAACCATAAAGGAGTTAGCACCTGCAAAAGAATGCTTGTTAAACGGCGCTCTACCTTGTAACGATTGATATCCATTTGCTATTTTAATGGGTTCTTCTATTTGCGGCATGTGACAAGTTTGGCAAGTAATTCCCTGTTGAGGATAACTACTATTTACCCACTCGTGATAAGTTGCCTGCTCTACAAACGTACCTCCTGTAGCGTTACCTTGTAAATCAACAGTATTGCTAATTAGTGTGTGGCATGGAGAACAGAAATTGCCTTCGCTAACATGCGGAGCATATTGTGGGATTAATCCTACATACAATTGCATTGGACCAATCATTGGACCTGGAAATGGACCATTTGCAACATTATTTGTATCATATGGAATGTTGCCAGTGAATCTTGTTCCTAAGCCTTCGTCTTTAATTGAATGACAACTCATGCAGGCTACTCCATTTTTACCCAGTGAATCGTTGTACATTTCATTTAAAGTATAATGAGGCTGATTTTTAAACATTGCGGTATAATGCCCCATAGGAGAATGACAGCTCGTACATAGTGTTTGTAATTCATTTCCATGCCCCGGATTTGTTGCAACTTCATGACTTACTTTTGCTCTCCAAAGGGGATCCATAGCAGAAAGTCCCATCATAGATGTTTCCCAGTCATCATATAAATTAACGTCTTCGCCAGCCTCAGTTACGTTAGCCAAACCTTGAAGGTCATAACCATGACAACCTCGGCACCTCACACTTGTTAAAAAATATTCGTTAGAATCTATTGGAACTGCATGAATACTCTGTTGAATTTGTCTCAGTTCTTCTTGGTTGTGGTATTTTATTTGAATGGGTTGAGTTTCATACAAGGATGAAAGAAATATTACACTGGAAATTGAAAGAATAAAAATAAAGATTTTCTTCATTTTAAATGGTTAAATTTATTGTATTAGGTTTTATAACATTCGGGAAAGGTAAATGTTTTTTAGCACTAATATTATACCTCTTGTAAGATTTTTTTGTTGCATATTTTGCCAAAACCTCCGAATACATAAACGTTTTAAGACATTTATTCAGTTCAAATGTTAAAATTAAGCCAATATTTCCGAAATATTATGTGGGTATTGTTATTGAGCAATTAAAAATAAAAGAATAAAAAAATGAACTTTAATAATTATACCATCAAATCGCAAGAGGCAGTTCAAAATGCTATGCAAATTGCTGCTTCAAATAAAAATCAAGCTATAGAAGTAGCTCATTTATTAAAAGGAATAATAAATGTGGACGAAAATGTTACTCCTTTTTTATTTAAAAAACTAAATGTAAATCTTGGTTTAATTTCAAAGATTCTAGACAAAACAATTGAATCTTTTCCCAAGTCCGAAGGTACTGAGCCCTATTTATCAAAAACTTTAAACCAGGCTCTATTAAACGCAAATAACAGACTTGCAGAGTTTAAAGATGAATTTGTTTCTATAGAACATTTACTACTTGCTATTCTTACTGCAAAAGATACAATAAGCCAACAATTAAAAGATGTAGGAATAAATGAAAAGGACCTAAAAAATGCAATTGTAGAACTTCGCAAAGGCAGCAACGTTACCTCTGCTTCTGCCGAAGAAACATATAATTCTTTAAACAAGTTTGCAACCAATTTAAATGAACAGGCAAAAAAAGGGAAACTAGATCCGGTAATTGGCCGTGACGAAGAAATAAGAAGAGTACTTCAAATATTATCACGAAGAACAAAAAACAACCCAATACTAATTGGAGAACCAGGCGTGGGAAAAACTGCAATAGCAGAAGGTTTAGCCCATAGAATAATTAATGGTGACGTTCCTGAAAATTTAAAATCAAAACAAATTTTCTCTTTAGACATGAGCGCCTTAGTTGCTGGTGCAAAATACAAAGGTGAGTTTGAAGAAAGATTAAAAGCAGTAGTAAAAGAAGTGATTTCAGCCGATGGAGAAATAATTTTATTTATTGATGAAATTCACACTCTTGTTGGAGCAGGTGGTGGCGAAGGTGCAATGGATGCCGCAAATATTTTAAAGCCTGCATTAGCAAGAGGAGAATTAAGAGCAATTGGTGCAACAACACTATCAGAATATCAAAAATATTTCGAGAAAGACAAAGCATTAGAAAGAAGATTTCAAAAGGTTTTGGTTGATGAACCGTCTGCCGAAGATGCAATTTCTATACTAAGAGGAATTAAAGGAAGCTACGAAATACACCATAAAGTAAGAATTAAAGATGAAGCAATTATTGCAGCAGTAGAGCTTTCTCAGCGATACATTAACGATCGTTTTTTACCCGACAAAGCAATTGATTTAATTGATGAAGCAGCATCAAAATTAAGAATGGAAATAAATTCTATGCCTATTGAACTTGATGAACTAGAAAGAAAAATTCGTCAACTAGAAATTGAACGTGAAGCCGTAATCCGTGAAATTGATTATGCAAAAGATGCAGAAAATTCAAGTGCTCAAAAGATCAATGAAAAAAGATTAAACAACATCAACAAAGATTTAGCAGAGCTTAATGATGAAAAAAATTCTTTAAAAGCTAAGTGGCAGCAAGAAAAAGATGTTGTTGAAGGCATTCAAAAAACTAAAGAACAAATAGAAAACTTTAAACTACAAGCCGAGCAAGCAGAACGAACAGGCGATTACGGCAAAGTAGCAGAAATAAGGTATGGCAAAATAAAAGAGAGTGAAACAACATTAGATGCTTTTAAATCTAAACTTTTAGAGCTTCAAATAGAAGGAAAACAGCTAATAAAAGAAGAAGTAGATTCCGACGATATAGCAGGTGTGGTGGCTAGGTGGACAGGAATTCCTGTAAGCAAAATGATGGAAAGTGAAAAAGAAAAACTATTACACCTAGAAGAAGAATTACATAAAAGAGTGGTTGGCCAAAACGATGCAATTGAAGCCATATCTGATGCAGTCAGAAGAAGCAGAGCAGGATTACAAGACCCTAAAAAACCAATTGGCTCGTTTATTTTTTTAGGAACCACCGGTGTTGGAAAAACAGAATTAGCAAAAGCATTGGCAGACTATTTATTTAATTCGGAAGCAGCAATGACAAGAATTGACATGAGCGAATACCAAGAAAAGCATACCGTTAGCCGCTTAGTTGGTGCACCTCCCGGATATGTTGGCTACGACGAAGGTGGACAATTAACCGAAGCCATAAGAAGAAAACCCTATTCAGTTGTATTGTTAGATGAAATTGAAAAAGCTAATCCCGATGTTTTTAATATTTTGCTTCAAGTGTTAGACGATGGTAGACTTACTGATAATAAAGGGAGAGTGGTAAATTTCAAGAACACTATAATCATTATGACATCTAACATGGGCTCTCAAATTATTCAAGAAAGATTTGAAGAAATGAACGAAAGTAACAAAGATGAAATATTAGCTAAAACAAAAATCGAAGTTTTTGAATTGCTCAAAAAATCCATACGACCAGAGTTTCTTAATAGAATTGACGAAACAATAATGTTTGCTCCATTGCAAAGAGACGAAGTAACCGTTATTGTAAAAATGCAATTAAAACAAATTGCTCAAACATTAGAAAAACAAGATATACATTTAAGCTTTACAGATGAAGCGATAGATTGGCTTTCACAATTAGGCTATGACCCACAATACGGGGCTAGACCAATAAAACGATTATTGCAAAAAAAGATCGTTAACGAGCTTTCAAAAGAACTTTTAAAAGGGAAATTTGAAAAAGGTCAAAAAATAGTAATCGACTTGTTCGACAAGGAAATTATTTTTAGAAATGAAATAGAGAATGAAAACAATTCTTTGGATTAGAATTAAAACCAAAAAAATAGAGAATCATAAATAGTGGTTCTCTATTTTTTATTAAACCAATTTTCTATTTCTGTTTGATCAATAGTAACGTACTTCTTCCTTTGCTCAACAATATTATTGTTTACAAGAAACATTGATGGCAATGAATTGCCAGCATTTTGCACAAATCCCTCTTTTACACTCATATGTGAATGTGGGATGTTTATTGCTTTTGTTTCTTCAAAAAATTTCTTCACATCTGTAGAATCTCCATTTATAAAAATATATAAAGATAATTTAGGATTTTTCTTTTTGAAGATGTGTAGTTTATATCCAGCCAATATACAATGTGGGCATGTTGCACTCATAAATGAAATTAGGTGTTTACCGCTTCTAAGCTCAATACTTGGTTTATCATTGTTTGTTAATTTGTACACTTTATCTAAAAACAAAGCGTTACCATTTTGAGTACTTTCAGGAAATTGTGAATATCCCAAAGGATTTAAAACAAATGGGATGGCAAAAGAAAACAAAAACAAAAAGGTACTTAAAAATAAAATTTTCTTAAACCAAAGACCTTTGAAGTCTGTAATAAATATTGGAATAAAAAAAAGTATTAACAAAACATTTTTTAGTATAGACTCTGCCGGTGTCATTTTTATAAAATTTCCAAAACACCCGCAATTTCCTGTATTTCCCTGATTTATTAGTTGAAAAATTAAATAAGCAGTGAAAAACAACAACAAAAATATTCCCAAAATAGCCACTTCTTTTCTTCTACCCCAACTGTTAAAAAGTAATAAGCTGCCTAAAAACCATTCAAAACCAATAAATAACCTTGCTATTATTGGAGAATACTTCCAATTAGAAACTCCTATCTCCACAAAAGTGTATTCAAAAAGCTCTACAGGAAAAAGTTTAACTATTGCAGAAAAAATAAAAACCCCACCTAATAAAATTGAACAAACAATTGCAATTAATTTCATTTGGCAAGGATACAAAAAAAAAGACTGAAATAAATTTAGTCGTTTATAGAATTCAGTTATTCTTGCTTTAAAGAGCAAGATCAAACGCCAGAAAGACCATAAGCAGTAATTAATCCTCAAATAAATCTATTGCATCAGCTTTTTTAACTTTTTTGTATTAGTAACTCGTAGTTTGAATTAATTAATTATTGATCTAGCGCTAGTTTAATCTATTTGCAAGAAGTGAAATATGTTGCAACAAATAAAGCTGAAATTGAAAGTAATGAAAATTTATCCATAAACAATTTTTTTTTGAAAACGGTAGATCTAATTGCATTATTTTTGAAGAAGCAATCATAGAAATCTTTTGTGTAAAAATTTATTAAAACAAGAAAGTTAATAACTTGGCTTTTGTAAATTCATACTCCAAAACTACTAACTATTAAAAATATAGTATTTTCGCAGTTTTTAAAACTAAAAAGTTTCATAAATTAAAGCTTAATGCCTACAAATCTTGCTCAAATAAATCAACCTGCCGATAGGTTAAACAAATTATCAGAATCTCAAACTCTTGCAATGGCAAGAAAAAGTAGAGAAATGACTGCACAAGGTATAAATGTAATAAACCTTAGTATTGGCGAACCAGACTTTGATACACCCCAATTTATTAAAGACGCTGCCAAAGATGCAATGGATGCAAATTTCACTCATTATACCCCTGTACCTGGATTTTTAGATTTAAGGCAAGCTATTTCAGAAAAATTTAAAAGAGAAAATAATTTGGTTTATTCTCCTGAGCAAATTGTGGTTTCAACGGGTGCAAAACAATCCATTGCCAATGTAATTCTAAGTATAATTAACGAAGGAGACCAAGTAATAGTGCCCACACCTTACTGGGTAAGTTATATTGAATTAATAAAATTAGCTGATGGAATTCCTGTTGAAATAAAAACCAATATTCATCAAAATTTTAAAATTTCGGCACAGCAGTTAGAAGATGCAATATCAGATAAAACTAGGATGATAATATTTTCTACACCCTGCAATCCATCCGGCTCTGTTTATAGCTTTGATGAGTTAAAAGCTTTGGTGCAAGTGCTTGAAAAATATCCCCAAATCATAATTATTTCTGATGAGATATATGAACATATCAATTATGTAGGAAATCATCAAAGTATTGCACAATTTGAATCTGTTTACAACAATGTGGTAACCGTTAATGGTGTTTCTAAGGGCTATGCCATGACAGGTTGGAGAATCGGTTACATTGGCGCTCCACTATGGATTGCAAAAGCTTGCGAAAAAATGCAAGGTCAGTTTACATCAGGTACATGTTCTGTTTCTCAAAAAGCTGCCCTTGCCGCTGTTAGTGCCGATGCAAAAGTATTAGAACCTATGCAAAAAGAATTTGCAAAAAGAAGGACTTTGGTTTTAAAATTATTGTCAGAAATTCCCGGTGTAATTTGCAATAATCCTCAAGGTGCTTTTTATGTTTTTCCGGACATATCTTACTATTTTGGAAAAAAATATAACAATTACACCATCAATAATTCCAGCGACTTTTCTATGTTTATATTAGAAGTTGGGCATGTGGCGGTAGTTTCAGGTGATGCCTTTGGCGACGACAATTGTTTTAGATTTTCTTATGCTTGCTCCGAGGCAAATATTATTGAATCTGTAAAAAGAATAAAAGAAACACTAGCAAAACTAAACTAAAAAAGTGGCAAAGAAAGAATCAACAAATATGTCGCTGAATACACTCTTTAAAAACAAAACTGTTTTAATTGTGGGCGATGTTATGATTGATGCATACATACACGGAAAAGTGGATAGAATTTCGCCCGAAGCCCCGGTGCCTGTGCTTTTAGAATCCTTTACAGAATATAGATTAGGAGGTGCTGCAAACGTAGCACTTAATGTAAAAAAACTTGGAGCTTTTCCCCTTTTAGTTTCTATTATTGGAAAAGACAAAACGTCTGAAATTTTAGAAAATATTTTGCAAAAAGAAGACATCTCATTGCAAGGGCTAAGAAAAAGCGAACATCTCATTACCACAATAAAAACCAGAGTAATGAGCAATAATCAGCAAATAATTAGAATAGACAGAGAAAAAGCAGAAGATTTGCCAAAAAAAGAAGAAGATGTTTTGATTGACGTTTTTACTAATTATTTGAATAAGTTTAAAATTGACGTAGCCATAATTGAAGATTACAACAAAGGAACTCTTACACAACAAACTATTAGCAAACTAATAGAAATTGCAAACAAAAATAAAGTTGATGTTGTTGTAGATCCTAAAAAGAAAA
>CAIMMJ010000098.1 GCA_903842515.1 uncultured Bacteroidota bacterium
AATTTTAAAATGTCTTTTAATTTACCCCTGTAACCAATATCAAAATTATAACCACGTGCATCTTTCAAATTTGGATCTATAATATCTGTACCAGGGGGTGCTTGCAAATTTGCAAACTGAATAGGACGATACGCTTGTGTGATATTTGCATAAAATTCTGTAGATCCCCCAACATGATATTCTGCACCAATACCAGCCATTATAAAACGTCTGCTTCGTTTAATATTTTGTAGTTCTATATTAGATCCATTTGTATCAAAACCAATACGTCCTGCAGCTGCGCCTTCTAAATACTCCATTCTTATACCCGGAATCAGAATAAATTTATTATTGAGTCGAAAAATATTTTCAGCAAATGCAGCTGCATTTTTAGATGTAAATGAAATTGAATTGGGAAATGCAGCTTCCACAGAAACATTATAGTCCGAACCTTTGGTACCTTTTCCTTCTGCATCTCTATGTGTATTTCCAGTGTAAGCTCTTACACCAAATGAAATATTGTGTGCCTGTTTACCTAATTGATAGGCTGCAATAAATCTACTTTCCAACCCGTAATTTCTATACTGATCTAAATTAACAACCCTATTTGCGTACGTATTAGTAGACTGGTTTATTGCATCTTTTACTAAAATAGATTGCAAAAACCCAACACTATTACGGTTACCAATAGTGCCAAATAATTTTGTATTCCACCTGGTTTGTTTATTCAATTCATAATTTATTATAATAGCAGGCGTAGTCCAAGTGATATCAAACCAGTTTCTTCCTCTCTCACTTTGCTGTGCGTTAATTGCAATTTGTTGATCTGTTAATCCGCCCGGTTGTTTACTGCGGATATGTGAATGCATGAGTTCAAATGTTACCGCCACATTATTTTTAAATTGATGGGTGATTGTTGCAAAGCCCGAATTGGTATAGTAATTACTGTTTTCGCGCCAACCATTGGCACTTCTGTGATCAAAAAATGAATAATAATGCGTGTTACCTTTTTTACCACCTATTGCATTATAGCTATTAAATAAACCATAGCTACCAATGGTTTGCTGCGTTTCAAAAACAAGTGGTTTGTTAAACTCATTGCCATTACGCAAAATATAATTGACCAAGCCACCAAATTGTGGGCCATACTGTAAAGCTCCCTGACCTCTAACAATTTCTATGCGTTGCACAGCTTGTAATTGTGGATTGTAGTATGCTTCGGGGTAACCAAAGGGATCTGCTGCAATGTCATAACCATTTTGACGCACATTAAATTCCCAGCTTCTATTGGGGCTAAGCCCACGCGACGCAATTCCAATTTGAATGCCGCTTCCATCACTTTCCCAAATATGAATTCCTGGCACTTTAGAAAGTACTTGTCGCATATTATTGGTTGATACATTCCCCTGTACATTGTTTAAAATAATGAGCGAATTTTTTTTGCCCGCATAAATATTGGTGCCAACAATTTCCGGCATTTGAGCATAGTCGCTCTTGCTATTTTTTCCAACAACCGTTACATCAGGTAAATATTTAATATGTGAACTATCGTTGGTTTGTTGCGCTTTTGCCAATAACGGAAATATGAAACTCAATACTTGCCAAAATAGGATGCTCTTTGCCCACATATCACTTTATTTTTTTGCAAATTTGAACCTTATGAAACGGTTGCATTTACGGATTTAGATAAAGGGTTTATGTAATTGGGAAAAAGAAGGATTATAGCTATATTTATCGCATGGCGAGCAGCAGTTTACAAAAAAATATAGCCTTATTAACCAAGCTAGAAAGCTATTTAGAATTGCATCAAAAACTAAATGACTCAATTTCTGGTGAAACTATTGGCTGGCATATTGCACATAGCTGTCAAGTAATCAATACCATAACAAACGCGATTATTCATTCAGATCCTTCAAAAGCTAAACCAAAATTTAGCTTCTTATACCACCAGATAATGTTAACCAATAACATTGCAAGGGGTAAAGCAAAAGCTCCCAACATTGTAATTCCTAAAAATACAATTACGAGGGTAGAAATTGTTGAAGAAATTGAACGTGCAAAGGCCAATTTGCAAA
>CAIMMJ010000099.1 GCA_903842515.1 uncultured Bacteroidota bacterium
CGTACTACTTTTTTTTGTGCAATAGAAAACAAACACAAACCTCTTTCTGTGCCGGCCATCCAATAGTTATTGTCAATTTTTGTAAAACATAAAATGGTATCGCTGCTTAAACCGTTTTTCTTGTTTATAATAAATGAATTGTTGTTCTCCTTAACAAAAATTCCACCTCTTGTGGCAGCCAATAAAGTTCCATTTTCAGTAATTTTTATTTGGTTGATGTATGAATTTTGTAAACCTTCTTTTTTAGAAATATTTTTAAAAATTCCATTTTTATAACTGCTAATTCCCTTAACTGTTCCTATAAAAATTTCGTTGTTTTTTCCTTCAGCAATGCTTGTAACTGTATAATTTACTAAGCCTTCGGCAGGACTAAAATTTTGAAATACTTTCCCATTAAATCTGCTTAATCCTCCATAACCGCCAGTCCATAAAAATCCTTGACTGTCTCTGAGCAAAGCATTTATTTGAATATAGGGCAAGCCATCTTCTACCGAATAGTTTTTAAAATAGGGGCTAGAGGCAAAATTATTTTGGAGAAATAAAAATATAAAATTCAAAAAAATAATTATCCTGCTTTTCATTTAGCTAAACTGATATGGGTCTAAGATAAATAATAAAAGTACTTATCTCCACCATTTTGGTCTTCTAAACAAACGGAAATTGAAATTTCTTTTTATCTTTTGAGCCTGATTGTTGTTAATTCTATTTGATTTTTCTCTATTGGCTTTCATCCTTTTTCTTGTTTCTTTTGTTTGCCTGCCGTATATGCTTTTTACATTTTCTGCCTGTTGTTTTTCTCTAATTTTCCTTTCCATGGCTTTCTTCTTGTCTGCTATTTGCTGAGCCGTTTCTGCTTTACTACCTTTTTTAAAAAGCATACAAGATGGCATAAGTATTGCCAGTGAAAAAAATAATAAATAAAAAAAGAGAATACGTTTTTTCATAAAAAAAGAGCCGTTAAAATAACGGCTCTAAATGTAGGTAATTGTTACTAATACTAAAATTCAAACTTTATTCCTTGTGCTAGGGGCAAACTTGTTCCGTAGTTTATAGTGTTGGTTTGGCGTCGCATATATACTTTCCAGGCATCTGACCCTGATTCTCTACCGCCACCTGTTTCTTTTTCTCCACCAAACGCTCCTCCTATTTCTGCTCCCGAGGTACCAATGTTTACGTTTGCAATTCCGCAGTCGGAGCCAGCTGCCGAAAGAAATTTTTCCATTTCTCTCATGTTATTTGTAAAAATACTGGATGACAAGCCTTGCGGAACATCGTTTTGCATTGCAATGGCTTCGTCTATAGTTGTGTATTTCATCACATACAAAATAGGTGCAAATGTTTCTTCCTGAACAATATGAAATTTATTGTCAGCTTCTATCACACATGGCTTAACGTAACAGCCACTTTCATATCCTTGGCCGCTGAGCACTCCGCCTTCAACAATAATTTTTCCGCCTTGGGCTTTTGCTTTTTCTATGGCATTTAAATAATCTTTTACAGCTCCTTTGTCTATAAGCGGACCAACATGGTTTGTTGCATCTAAAGGATTTCCAATCTTTAGCTGGCTGTAGGCATTTTTTATTACTTCAAGCGTTTTGTTGTAAACACTTTCGTGGATAATTAATCTGCGAGTAGAAGTACAACGTTGACCTGCCGTTCCAACAGCTCCAAACACTGCCCCTACCAATACCATACTCAAATCTGAGTGTTCAGATACAATAATTGCATTATTTCCGCCTAATTCTAAAATTGTTTTTCCAAAACGTTCGGCTACAGATTTTGAAACGTGTCGTCCTATTCTGGTAGAACCAGTGAAAGATACCAAGGGAATATTTTTACTGTTGTTGATTAAATCGCCAGATTCGTTGCCAATAACAACGCAACTTACCCCTTCGGGAACATTGTTTCTTTTTAAAACTTCAGCAATAATATTTTGGCAGGCAATGGCACACAAAGGTGTTTTTGAACTTGGTTTCCATATACAAACATCTCCACAAACCCAAGCCAGCATGGAATTCCAGCTCCAAACGGCTACCGGAAAGTTAAAAGCAGAAATTATTCCTACCACACCTAGCGGATGATATTGTTCATACATTCTGTGGTTGGGTCTTTCGGAATGCATAGTTAGGCCATACAATTGGCGAGACAAGCCAACAGCAAAATCGCAAATGTCAATCATCTCTTGCACTTCGCCTAATCCTTCTTGCAAACTTTTTCCCATTTCGTAGCTTACCAATTTGCCTAAGGCATCTTTGTGTTTTCTGAGCTCATCGCCCATTTGTCTAACAATTTCTCCACGTTTTGGAGCAGGAACCAAACGCCACTCTTTAAATGCATGTTGAGCAGTTTCCAATACCTTATCAAACTCTTGCTTATCTGCAGCATATAAACTTCCTATAAGAGTGCCGTCAACCGGCGAAAAAGAATCTATTTTGTTTTTGCCTGATGAAAAAGAATTGAGCCCTGTGGAAGAGCTGTAGTTTTCTTGTTTAATTCCAAGTTCATTTAAAATTGAACTTACATCTATTTTTTCGTGAGAAAGTGTTTCCATTTTTTATTTTTTACGGGTGCAAAGTTAAAGAAAATCAACATTAGGATTTGATTTATTGTTTAAAAAATAAAAAATGATAAATTAAAAAGAATATATCAAATCATACTCCAATAAATTTATTACTAGGCCGGCTAAAAAAACAAAAAACAAGAACTCGTTTACCCACGTTTTTTTTGTTTCTAAAAACAAATTAGACACGTAATATGAAATAGGGATGGAAATGAAAGAAAGGTAATTTATGGTAGAGTATGGCGCTAACAGATACACTAAAAAAGAAAGGATTAAAAACCAAACAAAAATAACCGATAAATTTCTTGTAAATATTGTATTCACTGGCAGTTTAGCAAAAAAGAAGGCAACAGCAATTACCAAGTAAGTGGCTAAAATTACTGTGTAAACTAAAAATGAATAAGGCCATTTGTAGGGCAGTACAAATTCAAAATCCTCGGGGAAAAATATTTTGTCTTGCAGCAATACATTTACTTTTCCTAAATAGAAATAATATACAAAAACAAAAATATAAGGTAAAGCAAATCCTAAAAAAGCAACCACCCATTCTCTCCAAACAAAGGGACGTATTACAATTAGTGCCACCCATACCAAGGGAAAGAACATAAAAGAAGGAAAATAAAATAACGATGCCAATGCAATAAAAAATGAGGCATCAAAAAAGTGAGACAAATCTATTTCCTTTCTATATGTAAGCATAAGTTTATGCAGGGCAATAAGCAAACAAAAAATTGCAGGGATAGAAGGTTGAAGGCTAAGCATAGATTTACCCGAACTCATCAGCAGTAAAAAAATTAAAGCGGGAACAAAAGACTTCCTTTTTAGCAATCCAAAGGCATCTACCAAATAATTAAAATAAAAAGCACATACTACAAGCAAAGTATAGGCAACAATAGATTTTGATAGCAAAGAAAAGCCAGAGATATAGGACAAGAGCTCAAAAAGGGGCATGGCATTTTTAACAGGAATAATTGGAGGGTCTTTAAATCCTTGCCACCAAAAAAACAGTCCAATTATAGGCACCAACAAAGGCGCTAAAATTTTATTGTTTTTAAAAAAAGTAATCATTATTTATTTGAGAGTTTAAAATTTTTATAAATTTGCCGCTACAAAAGTAATTTTATGGATCAATTTTGGTACGCAATCGCAGATTTTTTTCAAGCATTATATCCACTTTTTAAAACATTGGGTCGTTTTGGGGCTATTTTTTATGGTCTTGCAATTGCCATATTGTCTTTTTATTGGATGTGGGTATTAATGAAAAACCCAGATGAAATAAGGTCGAACAGAGTAGAAGACCAACCGGAATAATTCCTTAGTTTTCTTCTAACTGGTTTTTGTTTCCCACTTTAAATGAAAATACTTTGTGGGCCAAAAAACTAAACACTCCAATAGATAAAGCAGATATTGCCCTTGATGGGGTAGGGAATATTCCAACTACTTTAATTAAAAAATTCATAAAAAAGTAATTGGCTGCCAAAACAATTGCTGCCACTAACACAAATCTGCCAAACTGTGTTCTGCCTCTTAATTCACTTTCTGCAAACACAAAATACTTGGTAATTGTAAAGTTGGTTACCAAACCACAACTGTACGAAACAATTAATGAAATGCTGGGAGCTCCCACAACATATCCTGCTGCTAAAGCAAAATCTTGCTTCTTTAATACAAAGTGAAGCATAACAAAATAAATAAAAACATCTACAACAGTTGCAAAGCCTGCTGCAAAAAAATACCTCAATACCTTGTTGTGGTAAAACTCAATAATAGTTGCTTTTAGTGGCTGATTGAGAATCCGTTTAATCATTAAAAATATTTTCTGCTAAGTAAATAATTTTGAACATATTCATTAATTCCCTCTTCTAATGAAGTAAAATTATTAGTGTAACCTGCTTCTTTTAGCTTTTCCATAGTTGCACATGTGTAGTATTGGTAGTTGTCTCTAATGTCTAAAGGTGTATCTATAAACTCTATTTTGGGCGGTAAATTTAAGGTTTTAAAAACTGAATGTGCGAGGTCTAAAAAAGTACGAGCAGTTCCTGAGCCTAAATTATAAATACCAGAACTTTTTCTTTGCTCCATTAAAAAGTACATTACACTGCACAGGTCTTTTACAAAAACAAAATCTCTTTTTTGGTGTCCATTTTCTATGCCTTGTTTGTGAGATTTAAAAAGTTTTATTTTTTTATTGCCAGATATTTGGTTAAACGAATGAAAAATTACCGATGCCATTCTTCCTTTGTGGTATTCGTTTGGGCCGTATACATTAAAGAATTTTAGTCCTGCCCAAAATGGTGGTTGGTTGGTTTGTTGCAATGCCCACTCGTCAAACAACTGCTTTGAATCTCCATAAGGATTTAATGGTTTTAGGTTGGGAATATTTTGTTCTATGTCGTCGTAACCCAATTCTCCATTTCCATAGGTGGCAGCAGAGGATGCATAAATTAATGGGATGTTTTTATTGGCACAAATTTCCCAAATACTTTTTGTGTAGTTTAAGTTTAACTCTTCAAAGATTTTCCAATCCATTAAAGTGGTATCTGTTCTTGCTCCTAAATGAAAAACAAAATCAATTTTTTCTGAGTATAGCTCTAGCCAAGGGATAAACTGATTTCTGTTTATTTTTATTTCAAACTTTTTAGTGCTCCAATTATTAAGTTTTTCTTCTCTGCTAAAATCATCCACAATGGCAATGTTAGTTATGCCTTTTGTATTCAAAAATCCCAAAAAGTAACTCCCAATAAATCCTGCTGCTCCTGTTAGTACTATCATAATTTAATTTCTCTTACATCTATTTTTCCGTTTACCCAAGTATCGTCAAAACTTGCCGGATATTTTTTATAAAAATTAAAGGCTGGTTCATTCCAATCTAATACTTGCCAATTTAAAAATGCAAAATTTTTATTCTTTGCATGTTCTAAAACTTTGTCAAACAATTTTTTTCCAACTTTATTGCCCCTGAACTGTTCTTTTACCACAATATCTTCTAAATACAAACAAGGTCCTTTCCAAGTAGAATAACGAATATAAAACAACGCTATTCCAATAATTTTATGATCTATTTCGGCCACATAAAATTCAAATAATGGATTTTCACCAAAGCCATCTTTTTTCATTTGTTCGGCAGTATTTATTACTTCTTCTGGTGCCTTTTCATACAGTGCAAGTTCTTTTATCAATTCAAAAGCATCTTGGCAATCATTTATATTTCCTTTTCTTATGGTAATGTTCATTCTGCGGTTAGTAAAGTATTCAAATGTAAAAATTTGTTGTTCTAACAAGAAAAAATTTGATATTTGTAACATAAATAATCATAAAAAACTATGTCATTACCAGGAGCAGTTGTAACATTAGGTCAGTTTATTATTTCTAGGCAATCTGATTATCCTTATGCAAAAGGCGAACTTAGCAGACTCTTAAGAGACATTGGAATAGCTGCCAAAATTGTGAACAGAGAAGTGAACAAAGCTGGCTTGGTAGATATTTTAGGAGCTGCCGGCGATACCAACATTCAAGGTGAGGAGCAAAAAAAATTAGATGTGTTTGCCAACGAACAATTTATTGCTGCACTAAAAGCCGGAGGAGAATGTTGTGCCATAGCATCCGAAGAAAACGACGACATAATTATTATTGACAACGAGATTTCTAGAAATGCAAAATATGTAGTTTGTATGGACCCTTTAGATGGTTCTTCAAACATAGACGTGAATGTTTCTATAGGAACTATTTTTTCTATTTACCGCAGAGTTTCTTTGTCGGGGCCTGGAACAGTGGAAGATTTTTTGCAAAAAGGAACTGAGCAAGTTGCTGCAGGATACATTATTTATGGCTCAAGCACCATGCTGGTTTATACCACTGGCTTTGGCGTAAACGGTTTTACATTGGACCCCTCTATTGGTGAATTTTGCCTTTCTCATCCCGATATGCAAGCGCCTTTAGATGGAAACATTTATTCTATTAACCAAGGAAACTTTGTGCACTTTACACCAGCAGTAAAAGAATACATAAAATATTGCCAAGAAGAAGATTTAGAAAACGGAAGACCTTATTCTTTGAGATACATTGGCTCCTTAGTGGCAGATTTCCATAGAAATTTAATAAAAGGTGGCATTTATATTTATCCGCCTACATTAAAATCACCAAAAGGAAAATTAAGATTGTTGTACGAATGCAATCCTTTGGCTTTTATTGCAGAACAAGCAGGTTCTAAAGCAACAAATGGGATGCAAAGAATCATGGAAATTCAACCTACAGATATTCACCAAAGGGTTTCTTTGTATATAGGTTCTACAAAAATGGTAGAAAAAGCTGAGCAATTTATTGAAGCAACCAAATTAGATTTGAACAAAAGTATTTAGCATTTGCAGCAAGAAAAAAAAATTCTTTACCTCACTTTCGACGACGGACCAACCCCCGACGTTACAGAAAAAGTTTTAGAAATTTTAGAGAAGTACCATGCAAAAGCTACTTTTTTTTGTTTGGGAAAAAACATAGAACTGTTTCCAACTATTTTTGAAAAAACCAAACAAAGCGGTCATACAGTTGCAAACCATAGTTACTCTCATCCCAAAGGTTGGACAACAAAAACAACAACCTACTTGCAAGACATTAAAAAAGCAGAAATATTTTTTGACAATAATTTGTTTAGGCCACCCTACGGAAAAATAACGCCAAGGCAATATTGGTTGCTCAGAAAAAAATACAAAGTTGTTTTTTGGAATGTGTTAAGCAGAGATTACAATCCAAAAAAAACCGTTGAATCGTGTTTTAACTATGTAAAAAAAAGTAATGC